>CAZFWS010000008.1:0-15029 GCA_964522625.1 uncultured Candidatus Peribacteria bacterium
CTAAATCATCCTGATCGAGTGATTGGGTATCCGTATTTTTTCTCAGATGATGATGCTGAAAATGTGACAAAAATACTGCACAAAAAAGATGTTATCCTGAATCAAAAAACCCTGGATCCACTACTCGAAATCATAAAAAATATTAAATGAAATCCTCTCGAATGAACGGATAAGATTCTGCTATGTGGACTCAAAAAAGAGTATTTCAAAAACAGCATATCTATAGATAATGATGGATGTGGTATATTTACCTATGCTAAATTACTTCCTTTTCTCAATTCGATCCAAGTATCAGTAGGAGAAAATATCAAAGTAGAATACCAAACCGGGCGAAAGGACTTTATTCTGGGTCGTATGCTCGAAGATGAATATATCACATTTGAAGAATACCAAAGTGCCATTCTAGAGGCTATTGGATATAAATTCACACGTGGAAAAGAAAATATAACACATCCTCACTTTGTGATATATGTTAAAGAGTATCTCGAAGAAAAATATGGAAAAGAAATTGTGAGTGTTGGTGGATTACAAATCTATACGACTCTCGATCCCGACCTACAAGAAAAAGCAGAAGAACTGGTAGAAACCTATAGTGAAATCAATAGTTCACGATTTGCTGCCGAAAATGCTGCACTCATTAGTATAGATAATAAAACAGGAAATATTCTCTCTATGGTATGAGGGAAAGATTATTTTGATGAAGAAATCAGTGGAAATGTAAACATGGCAAATGTACGACTCCAACCAGGTTCGACATTTAAACCATTTGTATATGCACTCTGAATAGAAAATAATTCCATTGGTACAAAAACCCCTATCTATGATCTAGAAACATCATTCCCCCCAAACTATACTCCTGCCAATTTTGATGGGAAATTTTCTGGAAAAATAGATCTCTCAACAGCACTCAATAATTCTCGAAATATTCCTGCTATAAAAATGTTCTATTTAGCGGGATGAGAAAAATCAATCGTTAATTTTATGAAAAAGATCTGAGTAGATTCATTAAAATCTCATGGGCAATATGGAGCTCCTCTCGCACTATGAACGGGTGAAATGACTGCTATAGAACTTGCCACGGCCTATTCTACTTTTGCAAACCTCTGAGCGAGACCAACAGTATCTCCTATTATTAAAATAATAGATTCTAAAGGAAATATTATTCAGGATCGAACAGAAAATATTGAAAAACCAGAACAGGTTATCCCAGCAGCTCAGGCATATATTATGAATTCTATTCTGTCAAACACTTCAGCCAGACCAGCATGATGGAATTCATTTCTCAGTCTTGGTAATAGGCCAGTAGCAGCAAAAACAGGAACCTCTACCAAACAATATATTAAAAATGGGAGAAAAGACATTTTCCCTCGCAATTTATGGACCGCATGATATACTCCACAAATTACCACTGTCGTATGGGCATGAAACAACGATGGAGAAGAGCTGAATTATTCATGAAATGGTTTAGAATGAGCGGGTTCCATTTGGCATGGATATATGAACTTTGCACACCGATGACTCCCAGTACAATCATGGAGACAGCCTGCCCAAGTAAAAGAGGTCAATATCTCTGAAATATCTGGACTGCTTCCGTCACCTGATTATACCACCACTCCTGTAGTATCTTCGCTCTTTATGAATACTCCAAAAGAGTACGATAATAGCTTTCAGCCTATTCAAGTGGATGCTCTTTGTAATGGTCAGATCACTGAAAAAACTCCAGAAGCGGCCAAAAGAACGGCTCTCTTTATGAAAATAAATTCCCTGATACCATCAAATTCGAGATGGGAAAATCCAGTCCAAGAATGGATCAGGTCAGAAAAAGGACAGGAGCTCTATGCTGGTCTCTGAAATATTGTCACAGCAATAAGTACAGAGCCATGTGAACGAGAGGAAATCACCCCTGGAAATATTACCCTCAGATCAACCATTAAAGATGGAGAAAGTTTTACTATAGGAGAGAACTATATTGAATTTGCTTACAAGAGTACCAATCCAATACAACAGGTTGATATCTTGATTGAAAATACTCTGATAGATGAAGTCATACTTGGAAATAAAACCGAATGAGCCTATATATGAAGTATCAATATCCCTACTGAATATGTATGACAAAGTATTCAACTCACCCTACGTGCTGTTGATAATGAATATCATTCAACTCAGGAAACACATAGTATTGATATCATTAAAAGTGATAGTAATGCTCCTGAAATAGTTATGCGAAATCCGCTTGATAATAGTATTAGTATTTACGATACCGATTTTTTCAACCTTCGAGCAGAGATTCGAGACAGAAGTGAACTTCAATATATTAAAGTATTTATCAACAGTAAAGAAGTTTTCACAACCCAGACAAGAACCCTAGTCTATGCTATCAATAAACAAAATAAACTGTGAATCTGAGAACATAATATATCTATTGAAACGATAGACGAATATGGAAATGAAGCAAAAAAATCTATTACACTCGAAATATTAAAAAAATAGGGTGAAAAATTATTTTGACTCTTGTAAATATTTTTCTAAAATACATAGATGTGTATACATGTATGCACTCAAACTATTTATAATATAACACCTAATACAACATATGGATTTTGAATACCCAGAAATGGCAAAAATAGATAATGCGGCACCAGATTTTTCTATGCCATATTATGATCCAAACAGTGATACTGATGGACATATCTCTCTCGAAGACATGTCTGGAAAATGGACCGTACTCTTTTACTACCCTGCTGATTTTACATTTGTATGTCCTACTGAACTCAAAGATATGGCAGATGCAAAAGCACAATTTGATGAACTCGGTGTAGAAGTACTCGCTTGTTCAACAGATACAGTATTTACTCATAAAGCATGGGTTGGAAGTGAAATGCTTATGAAAAACTTTCCATACAAAATGCTTGCTGATCACAATCTAGCAACAGCAGATCTCTATAATATTCTTGATGAAAAAACAGGAATTGCTGGACGAGGAACATTTATCATCGATCCAGATGGATTCCTACGAGGAATCGAAGTAACATCAGGACCTCTCGGACGAAACTCAGATGAACTCATCCGAAAACTCCAAGCGCTCCAATTTATGAGCGCAAACCCAGGTCAGGCATGTCCTGCTAAATGGGCTATCGGAGCAAAAACTCTTACCCCAAGCATCAAAATTGCTGGTAAAGTTGGTGAAGAACTTGAAAAATAGTTTTATCCATCAATAAAAAAACAGATTCTCAATTGAGAATCTGTTTTTTTATTTTATTTTCTTTTTCACATCCTTATATGCTTTTGTCAGTCTTGTTTTAATATCATCTATTTGTTCAGGAGAGATATCTTTGAGACTTGATATTTCATCTTTTTTCTCATTGTAGATTGTTTCCAGTTGTTCTGATGCTTCTACGATAAAATCTTTTCATTTTACTTGAAGTTCATCGAGTACTTGTTTCCCAGATGTTTTATATGATTCTACGATATCTACTACTTCTTTTGTTTTTTTCTTGAGAAGTTTTTTGTTTTTATCACTTAAAACATCTGATTTTAAATCGGCTAATAAGTTATTATGAATCTCTATAAAGTTCGTAACAAGTACAGAAAAATCATTTTCCCCTGCTTTTCGAGCCTTGGTAAGTTCTTTTTTGATTTCTTCTGGTTTTTTCTTGTTATAGAGTGATGATACAACCCCACCAATCACATATCCAGCTGCGAGAAATAATATTTTTTTATTCAACATAACGATAAATTTACTATATAAAATATACTACAAGATATTTGCTGTAAAAGTCCTCTACTTTTTAACACAATTTCACTAACGAGGCTTTATTTGGAATATCTTTTATGTTATACTCAATTATAGTATATAAATATGCAATTATTGCAAAATAAATACCTGAATTAGCCCTATAAAAAATAACAATATGTCATATAATAATTTTTCTGATTGATACAAAAAAATCCTTATAAATGCAGAAAATAATATTAAGAATCTTGGTTTTAAAGAACTTATGGTAGAAGATGTATTTTTAGAAATCGTCAAAAATACACGTGGATGACTCCAAGAAGTTCTTACTCTTTACTGAATTGATGAAAAACTCGTGATTGAAATGATCGGAAAATGAGTATTTAATGAGACACTTGATAAGAGAAAAGGAAGCTATAAAGGAATGAATGGACGTCTTAAAAACGTTATCCTTGGAAGTGTAAAAACAGCCACATCATATTCAAAATCAAAGGCTTCTACTGAAGACTGTATTATCTCAATGATCCAAAATGACGCATGGCTGAAAAGTTTTCTCGATTATATTGGGATCACTCCGAGTGATCTTGAAACCAATATTATAGACCTCAATAAAGTTTGAATTGTCGATGGATTTAAATCATGAGAACAGCATGAAGATATAGGATCTACCGGAGATGAATCGATCGATAAACTCTTATGAGCCCTCACGAAAAATTTATTTGGAAATGCACATGCTGAAGTCGTTACTCCATTTGATCAAAATGCTCCAGCAGAAAATGGAGGAAAGAAGTCTGATTCTCTCACACCAGCGCTTGATTTTTTCTCTACTGATTTGACCAAAGAAGTCAGAGATGGAAAGATAGATTCCGTCCTTGGAAGATCATCAGAAATCGAACGACTCATTGCTATTTTGAATAGAAAAACAAAAAACAATCCGGTACTCGTTTGAGAACCTGGGGTTGGGAAAACAGCTGTTGCAGAATGACTTGCAATTGCTATTATTGCATGAGCTGTTCCCTTTTCTATGAGAGATAAAAAAGTCCTCTCGCTCGATATGTCATCACTTGTCGCAGGAACAAAATACAGAGGTGAATTTGAATCCAGAATTAAACAAGTCATTGATGAAGCTTCTCAAGTAGAAAATGAAGTGATTCTCTTTATCGATGAGATTCACACTATTATTGGAGCTGGTTCTGGTGAAGGAACACTCGATGCTTCAAATATCCTCAAACCAGCTATGGGACGAGGAAAAATCAGGGTCATCGGTGCTACAACACAAAATGAATACTCAAAATATATAGAAAAGGACTCTGCTCTAGAGAGACGATTTCAAAAAATAAGTGTTGCAGAACCAAATCATGACATCAGTTTACAAATTGTAACCGGACTCAAAGATTCATTTGAGAATTATCATAATCTCAATATTTCAGATGCCGCTATAGAAGCTGCTGTAACGCTTTCTACTCGATATATCACCGATCGATATCTACCGGATAAAGCCATTGATTTGATTGATGAAGCATGTAGTATTCAATCCATGAAATATAATTTTGATGAAACAGAAACAAAAAAAATAAAAGAAAAAATCGTCAAAATTAACAAGGAAATTGAATGAGCTGTTATCGCACAATCATATAAAAAAGCCTATAAACTCAAAGAAGATCTTCTCAAATTAGAAACTCAAATTGCAGAAATAAAGAAAAAATTCTCGATCCCAAAACAAGACCGACTCAATGTATCAGCAGAGGATGTTCAAAAAGTACTCTCGATGGCAACAGGAATACCAGTTACCAATCTATCATCTGGTGAAATGAATAAACTCAAAAATCTCGCAAAAGATATCAAATCAAATATTATTGGTCAAGATGCTGGAGTCGATGCTATTGTAAAATCAATTATGCGAAGCAAAACTGGTATTGGAAACCCCAACCGTCCAACCGGAAGTTTCTTATTTTTATGACCTACTGGTGTTGGGAAGACTGAGTTGGTAAAAGTACTTGCTAACAAGTTTTATGATGATAAAGATGCGCTGATTAAAATAGATATGAGCGAATATTCAGATAAAACCTCTGTCAATAAACTTATCGGTGCTTCCGCAGGATATGTCGGATACGAAGAGGGGTGAATGCTTACAGAAAAAGTACGAAAAAAACCCTACTCTGTGATACTCTTTGATGAAATCGAAAAATGAGATTTTGATATCTACAATCTCCTCCTTCAAATTCTTGAAGAATGAATACTCACCGATAATAAATGAAGAAAAATCAACTTCAAAAATACTATTATCATCATGACATCAAACATTGGTCAGGAAGAGTTTTTAGAAAAAGCCAATAAAATTTGATTCAGTATTTGAGAAAGTGAGGAACAAAAAATCATGAATGATTATGATAAAGCCAGTGAATCGATTAAATGAAACCTAACGGATTATTTTTCTCCTGAATTTATCAACCGAATCGATAAAATAGTTGTCTTTCAACCACTAGATAAAAATCAGATTAAAAAGATTCTCAAACTCCAACTCTCTAACCTCGAATCTCGTCTCGCTGAAAAATACATGGTCCTCCAATATGACAACAAAGTACTGAATTTTATCACTAAACAGGTCTATAACCCTGAATACGGTGCTCGAGAAATCCGCAGATATATATCTGATAATATTGAAGATATGATTGCTGAAAAAATGATTACCGAAAAGAAAAGAGAAAAATATGAACTGGTAGTAGAAAAAAATGAACTGAAAGTGAAATAGCAAAAAAGCCCTCATACGAGGGTCTTTTTATTATTGAATAATATCTATTATAGATTAGTTAATTTTAAAAATATCTTATTAATTTATTTTAATTTACAATATAAATATGCATAATATCGGTAAGAACCTGCTGCTGCTATATTACATAATAATAGAAGTATAACTACAATATTCTTCCACATTTCTTCATCATACTTAAATATAAAAACACTAATCAAAAAAATAACACAACCCAAAAAAGAAATCACCCAATTCACAGAAGAAAATATAAACCAAAAGCGAATTTTTACATTTAGCTGAGATTTTTCTACATCATTCATAACATTACTCCCATTTTTTAAACACACAAATATATTATATAAATATATAATATATAGTCAAATAAAATTACCCGAGTGTATGGTCTGATACAAAATACTTTGGATCCTCTATCATATTAATATCTACAATATCTTCTGCATTTTTTATGAGTTTTCTGCAGTCCTCAGAAACATGCTTGATATGAAGTTTCTTGCCGATTTTTTGATACTTTTCTGTCAGTGAATTGATTGCTTCAATGGCTGAATGATCCATTACTCGGGAATCCTGAAAATCTATAATGACCTCATCGGTATCATTTTTAATATCAAAGAGTGTTTTAAATTTGGTCACTGAACCAAAAAATAATGGTCCTTCGAGGTCATAATGAGTGATATTTTTTTTATCTACAGAACGAACTACCTGAATCCGTTCGGCCTTTTTCCATGCAAATACCAGTGCAGATATAATCACTCCAGAAACTACTGCTATAGCTAAATCACCGGTAACAACAGTAATGGTAGTCACCGCAATAATAACAAAACTATCACTTCTGGGAATCTTGTTCATCATCTTGATTGTGGGCCATGCAAAAGTTCCTATCACCACCATAAACATGAGTCCCACCAGTGCAGCCAGAGGAATGAGAGCGATATATGCTGTTGCAAACACTATCCCTAAAATCAAAAATATTGATGCTGATATTCCAGAGGCTCGTCATCGACCACCATTGCTCATATTTATCATTGATTGCCCAATCATTGCACACCCTCACATCGCTCCAAAAAATCCACACACACTATTAGCAATCCCCTGTCCAATAGATTCCCTATTTCCCTGTCCTCTGGTTTCTGTAATTTCGTCTATCAGAGTCAGAGTCATCAATGATTCAGTCAGTCATATAATAGCTAAAACAAAAGCATATGGTGCTATAATAGTGAGTGTTTCTATCCAGCCAGTGGTTAACATAGGTATATGAAACATGGGGAAACTTCCGATCAAATCAGTATATCAATTTTCAGCCAGATATGATGATACCGTTCTCACTCACTCTAATCCTGGAACAAAGAGTACCAGAAGAGTAACTCCGACAATCGCAACCAGTCATGATGGAATTGCCTTGGTAAGTTTTGGTATAAAGTATATGATTGCCATAGTGAGCAGTATCAATGCTCACATAATCAACATATCTGTTCCTATTAACCACTCCCCTGTAACTTTGAATTGACCAATCTGAGCGAGAAATATAATAATCGCTAAACCATTTACAAACCCAAGCATCACAGGATGTGGAATCAGTCGAACCAGTTTTCCCAGTCAAAACAGACCAAATAGAATCTGAAGAGCTCACATAAGTATGAGTGTTGCAAAGAGATACTCTACTCCATGCAGTGCAACGAGTGATGTCATCACAACAGCCAGTGCTCCAGTAGCCCCACTAATCATCCCAGGTCGGCCACCAAAAATAGCGGTCAGTAAACCAATGATAAATGCTGCATGTAGCCCAATCATAGGATTAACTCCTGCTACAAATGAAAATGCAATAGCTTCTGGAATGAGTGCCAATGCAACGGTAAGTCCAGAAAGAATATCAGTTTTCAGTTGTCTGGTATCCGAAAATTCACTCAGAAATCACTTTTTTGATAAGTAGGTTAATAGAAGCATATAGTGTGATAAAAAAATATTATTCCCCTGCATTATAGAGCAAAAAAACCAAACGCAAGCCTGATTTTTTAAATGATGTCAAACACATCTCTTAAAAACCCTTGATTCCTTATATTTTACTGATAAAATAGCAGATAATTATGGATTTTAAAAAAATACTCTTTTGAAATACTTTCTGCTCATCCTTGTTACTATATTTGTAATTCCCGTTCAGGGGAATGCATTTTTGTGAGAAAATACCAGTAATAATTTATATAGAGATCTACACGATGGTTTTAGCGATCTCAATATTCGCAATTATGAATACGCTCTGGGAGGAGAAAGTGGAGATATTAAAGAGCAACTCAATAAATACCTAGAGATACATATGGGGCAAGCCTGTATTGGTAAAAGCATAAGCAGTAATGAGCTCAAAGAAATTGCAGATGGAAATGTATGAGTCCTCAGTTTAAAAATAGACCGTTCATGCAAAGATGAAAATGGAATTATACCAAATAATATCCTCACAGATATTATACAATACACATATGTATTTCATCAAAAAGCATCCATTGATGCTGAAAAATTATCCGATACACTCTATAACATATCAAGAACCGGTATATTTGCAGACGGTGATACTAATAATTCTTGATTTGATATTATTGCTGATCTACAAGACATAGATGCTATTATTTTTTCTGAAGAAATAGATTATAATGGTGAGGCAAATAGATCTCCCACTTCATCAGCCAGTGCATACGATGGCTTTAATTTAGCATGACCCAGTCGATGAATTGGAAGAGTAGAATTCATCAATGGAACTCCTACATATACTCCTGAGTCAGGATCAAATAATGCTCAAAATGATAGGACTCCTCAAAATCAAAATACACAGGCATATGTACCAGAACTAGAATACATTTGTGAACCGACCCAAACAACAAATTTTTTAAATTCAAATCAATCAGCCGCATTGCTGGTAGATATTGAAGCAGAACTCGCACAAAATTCAGTTTGAAATATAAATAATCAGGATGAAATTATACCTGAAAGTCCTATTGAAGATAGTATAGATCCAATACAATCAGATAATTTTCCTCCTTATCAAGCAGCATCAAATACTTGGCCCTGTTCATGATTTTTTTGTATTGAAGTCGATTTTGTGAGCTATAATCATAAACTATTATGATGATGAGATGATACCTCTAGTATTGAGTACCTCGTCGCTCGTTCGAATAAACATTTAAAACCATTTGTCTATAGTTCTCTGACTCCGGCTAAAATGACTACTAATAATTTTGAACTCTCCCTCGAAAATCTTGATCTAGGAGAAAATTTTAGTATGCCATTTGTATTAATAAAAAAACCCGTCCCAATACTCAGAAAAGTTTCTCAAGCTCATTCGTCAGATGAGAAAGAAGATAGTTTTGATGGAACGAACTTAATGATCAAATATTATGAATCACTCTGATTAGAGTATCATCAAAAAAATAGTATTTCCAATTATCTATGAACCGATTATGAACAAGCGACGTTATATAACTCTAGTGAAGAAAATATAAATGAATTTGCTGAAAAATACAGTCAATATTTAGCAAAAACAAAAAAACAAAAAGAACAATTTGACCATATTTCAAACAGTGTGCAAAAACACGTCTGACAGAATGATCTAGAAGTATTTTTAGATAGCTTCCAAGAAACAGAAACATTTTTATGATGAGCGATACATAACTATGTAGAACGACTCGATTTTCTGATACGTGCCCTTAACCAAATTCCGATCCAATGAAAATAAGAAGTATATTCATTCTCTTGTGTATAGTAATCTCTCATATGAGTATTTTTAAAGTATTTGCAGAAGATACAGGAGTCTGTTATATACAGGAAACATCTCCCGTATTAGAATCATATTTAAGAGATAATAGGCAAATCATATCGAATATCCGGAATGAACTTTCAAGTGCTCCTTCAAATACAAAAAACAATTGAAAAAAACTCATCACTCGCCTCTATAATAGTCTCTTCCAATGGGATTGATTTGGAGCTACTTTTGAATACTATATTTCGTATTCACTAACAAATGATGTGCCGCAAGAAGTAAAAAGAGATCTTACTCGAATTGAAAATCAAAAAGAAGGTCTTCATCACCTACTCGAATCTATAGCAGATAGATGACAATGAGATACACTCATTATTAACGGATGTAAAAATACACAAAATGAGTGTTTATATAACAATATACTCCTCAAAAACCTTATAACAAAACTCATTGAGGATACAAATACAGTATATTATATATATCTCAATAGTGTTTTAGGGAATCAAATAAAAGTAAATGAATACAAAGAAGAAGTCATATTTCTCACTGAGCCAAATTTCTTTGATACTTTCACTCTCCACTACAGCAAAAAAAATGCCCTTGCATGTTCACAGGAAGAAGGAGGATTTTGGTATCAAATCAATAAAAAAATAAGTGAAATTAAGGAGTCCAACAAATCATCATCTGATGGTTTTAAACAGTGGCAAGAAGCTATTGATCTCGTTTCATGAAAAACAGAACTCGCACGAAAAACAGAAGCAGATGGAATATCATGAGAAAATGAAAATATTTTACAAAATAACTATGATCGCTACCAAGAAGAGTCTGGTCTCAGTAAACAAAATAATCCTATCAGTAATAGTTTTAATTCCCTCTGAAAAAGTATCTGAGAACAACTGGATAGTTTTAATGAAAGTATCCAACAATGACTTCAGTGAGATAGGGAAAATATAGGAATATCAGAAATACAGGAAACTCAAAACTATATTGAAGTAACGGATGATATTCGACTTTCCATATCAGAAGCATATCAGAAAAATATTCTCTTCTCTACTATTGAAAATGATACTCTTGAAGATATACAAACGAGGATCATTTCACTCCATGAGAAATTACAAAAAAATGTCGCTACATTTGATGAGCTCAAAAAAATATCAACAAAAGTTTGTACCGATCAAGCAAATAATAAATGATGAAACTGTGATTCGTAATATATCAGAGAAGAGTTGAATTTATATAAAATATTCATATACTTCACATGATATTTTTTAAATGATCCCCAGTCTATCATATGCTCAACGAAAAAGAAGTACAACAATTAAGAGAAAATGCCAAAGTACATAAAGAAGTATTTCAAAAAATACTTGAAATTACAAAAGACGGAACCACTGCTATTGAAATCAATTCACTCTGTTGAGAAATAGCCAGATCACATGGAGTGGTCTGTGGTTTTAAATGAGTCTATGATTTTCCAGATAATATCTGTGTCAGTGTAAATGATGTCGTCGTACATGGTCGAGCGCGAAAGGACCTTGTTTTTAAAACTGGTGATTTAGTGACCTTTGATTTTTGAATCAGAGACAAAAAATACGGAGTCAATACTGATGCAGCTATCAGCATAATTATAGGATGAGATAAAGAAAATCCCGTCTGAGCAAAAATGATTGAAGCCAATAAAAAAGCTGTATACGCTGGAATAGCCAAAGCAAGAGCAGGAAATAAAGTTGGAGATATATCTGCAGCCATTCAAAAAGAAATCACATGAGCATGATTCTGTGTTGTCCGAGATCTTACTGGACATGGAGTAGGAAAAAGCCTACATGAAAAACCATATATCTACAACTATGGAACTCCTGGAACTGGTCCAGTATTGAAGAAATGAATGACGCTTGCTATCGAACCAATACTCTGAGAAACCAGTGGAAAAATATATGACCAAGGAGATTGGGAAATATATATCGATGATGGAAGTCTCTGATGTCAGTATGAACACACTATCCTCATCACAGATGGTGATGCTGAAATAATTGTCTAAATCAGGGCTATGAAGTTCAAAGAAGCACATAAAAAATTTTTGGATTATCTCGAAGTAATTAAAGACAAGTCTCCAAAAACGGTCGAGCAATATGACCGGCACTTAAAAAAATTTGCTCTTTTTATAGATCATCCAGATTTTATGGTGGCTGATATTTCTATCGAAACAGCAGATGATTTTCGAAACTATATTCATAAATCCTCAAAAAAAACGGTCTCTATCAAGACAGCTAATGCATATATGATCACTCTGAGGAGTTTTTTAAAATTTTTAGAAAAAAAATGAATCCCTAGTTTATCTGCAACCGCGATTGATCTCATTAAAGCAGAGGGTCGACAAGTAGAATTTCTCACCATCGAAGAGCTCGAAAGAATGTTCGCTCAACCAAAAATGACCACACTTATTGGTGCCAGAGATCGAGCGATTATGGAGACGATTTACTCAACCGGATTACGTATATCAGAACTCACCAGTCTCGATAGAACAGATATTAATCTAGAGCGAAAAGAGTTTGCCGTACGATGAAAATGAAGAAAACTGCGAGTCGTATATCTAACAGATCATGCAGTCGAAATACTTAAAAACTATCTTGAAAAAAGGCATGACCATTTTAGTCCCCTATTTATCAGACATAATACGAAGTGAGATTCAATGAATATTCTTGATGATGAACAAATGCGACTCTCACGATTTTTTATCACCAGTACGATAAAAAAATATGCTGGGAAAGCATTTATTCTCAAAAATGTTTCAGCCCATACGCTCAGACATTCATTTGCAACAACACTCTTATGAGCATGAGCCGATATCCGATCTATTCAAGAAATGCTTGGACATGCAAGTATCACAACAACACAGGTATATACACATGTAACCAACCCAGAGCTCAAGAAAATACACGATACATTTATGAAATAAAACCATTTATATATCAAGTATAACTTCTATTGGACTATGATCAGAAACACGATCTGGCAGAATTTTTGTAGAGGCATGGTGTTTATTATGAGCTCATTGGTCCATGAAAATATGATCTGTTTTAAATTTTTTTGAGAGTCCAAATTTTTTAAAGAAATTATTTATTTTTACCCATAAAAAATCGAGATGATTTTCTGTATAATAACTATCCAGAGTATATCATAGACCTTGCGTACTACACAAATATTTTTCTTTAGAAAAAGAAAATATTTTTTTTGATTCCCATGGATATACTATATTCATATCTCATCCAAATATATTTATGCCCTGAGAATGTTTTTTAATTTTTTGCAGAATTTTCAAAAAACCTTTGTATCTATAACGTGATCGAAAACCAGAAGGGAGATGTACTGATGAAATATTGAATTGTTTTTTATTATATTCAAAAATTCACATATTTATACCATGCCCCTGGAATCCAGATAATTCTTCGTAAAGAGAAAACATATCTACTAAAATCGGTTCATAATACTTTTCTTTGAGCTGAAGTTTTTCAGAATTATATACTATATTTGTCAGACATAATTTTCATTTTGCATCAAAATATGTAATCGGAATATATTTTCAAAAAGATGAAAATATATTCAGCACCTCACCGGAAGCCTCTTGAAGTAGAAATATATCGTATGTTTCATGAATTAAAAGAGATGTGAGAAAATTTCACAAACTCTTCTGATGATTCTTCTGACAATTAAGAGATAAAATTTTTAATTCCATACATAAAAAAATATAAATATATAAAAAGTAGTATATAGATATTTTCCTGATAAAAAAATTTCTTTTTTACTTTTCTTTTACTATAATCATAGCATGATATCCATTGATTAGAAAACATGAAACTCATTATCGGACTTTGAAATTATTGAGACGCATACAAAAATACCAGACATAATGCTGGGTTTTTATTCGTGGACTTTTTGAAAGAAAAAAATAACTTTTCTGACTGGAAACTTGAATCTAAATTTTTATCAGAAATATCAACAGGAAAACTAGCGGGAGAAAAAACACTCCTCATAAAACCACAGACCTACATGAACCTCAGCTGAAAAGCAGTCGAAAAAATCATGCAGTTTTATAAAATCCCCTCAGAAGATATACTGGTTATTTACGATGACATCAGCATGGAATTTGGAAAAATACGATATCGAGATACTGGAAGTGCTGGCTGACAAAATGGCATCAAAGATATTATTAGGATCATTGGGAACGAATTTAAACGTATTAAAATATGAATCTGACTCGATGAAAAATACGAAGTATCCGATTGGGTACTCTCAAAATTGAGAGAAGAGGAATTAATAGACCTGGAAAATGATATATTTCCAAAAGCAATAGAAATATTACAAGAAAAAATACATGCATAAAAAGATCTACATCATCTGAATCGGTTGAATAGGAACGTCAGCCATTGCGAGATATTACCTGCATATGTGATACCAAGTCTCTGGAAGTGACAGTACTCAAAGTGAGCTCACCGATACGCTCCTACATGAGTGAATCGATATACATATCGGTTCAGATAAAACACGCATTACAAATGATATCGATCACATTATACATACTGAAGCCATTGCTCAAGACCATGAAGAACTCGTTCAAGCTCATAAACTAGAAATTGCAACATATACATATTCTCAAGCACTCTGAGCAGTTGCGAATGGACATAAACTCATTGCAATAGCCGGAACACATGGTAAATCAACGACCACTTCATTCACGAGTCTGGTGCTGAAAAATTCTCAAGAGTATTTTAGTACTATTGTGTGAA
>CAZFWS010000009.1:0-14786 GCA_964522625.1 uncultured Candidatus Peribacteria bacterium
CGATGTATTCCATATAAGAAATTTGACCTGATAGTAGAGGCCTTTAATCAAAATAAAAAGAAGCTGATCATTGCGACCAATACGGATAATACACTGTATCAGAAGCTAAAATCAGAATCAAACAGTAATATTACCTGGATACTGACGGATGATATAGAAGAAGTGAACCGACTTCATTCTAAAGCAAAATGATTTCTCTTCCCACCAGAAGAGGACTTTTGACTGGTTCCTATTGCTGCTATGGCTACCGGGACTCCAGTGATAGCATATGGACAATGATGAGCCTTAGAAACAGTTGTAGATGGTGTGACAGGAGTGTTTTTTCCAGAGCAAACAGCTGAGAGTCTCAATCAAGCTCTTGAGGAATTTGAACAGCAGTCTTGGGATGCAGAAGTGATTCGCAAACATGCTGAATGATTTGATGTGGCAGTGTTTGAGGAGCAGCTAAAAAAGCTTATAAAAACTAATTTTTAATCTCTTTTTATTATGGTATTTTCACATAGACATATTCTTTCGACAAAACAATTTTCAAAATTAGATTTAAAAACCATTTTTGATACAGCAGATGAGATGGAACAGATTTTAGCATGAGAAAAACAGTGAACTCATATATTACAGGGAAAAATTATGGCTTCATTATTTTATGAACCATCGACACGAACACGACTCTCTTTTGAGTCTGCGATGCAACGGTTATGAGGAAGTGTTATAACGGTAGCTCAATGAAGTCAATCAAGTTTATCCAAAGGGGAATCATTAGAGGATAATGCAGAAATAATTTCAAATTATGGTGACATTATTGTCATGCGACATGAACAAATTTGAAGTGTAGAACTCACTTCAAAATATAGCCATTGCCCTGTGATAAATGCCGGAGATGGTTGAAACCAACATCCAACACAGGCATTATTAGATGTGTACACTATTTTAAAAGAGAGAAATACCCTGGATCATCTCAAAATATCACTTGTTGGTGATTTAAAATATGGACGAACAGCCCATTCATTAGTATTTCTCATGGCACTCTTTGATGGTATTTCGTTTGAATTTATTTCTCCTGTAGAACTAAAAATGCCAGAAAAAGTCACACAATTTTTACAAGAAAAAAATATTTCTTATACAGAAACAACCGATTATAAAAAATGAGTGACCAATGCAGATGTTATTTATGTGACTCGTTTACAAAAAGAACGTTTTACTGATATATCTGAATATGAACGGTTAAAAAATGATTTTATTCTCACAAGAGATATTCTCATATGAGCCAAGTCGGATGTGACTATTATGCATCCACTTCCACGTGTCAATGAAGTTTCACTTGATGTTGATGCTCTTCCGAATGCTGCATTTTTTAGGCAGGCTGCAAATGGTATCCCAGTTCGTATGGCTTTATTAAAACTATTATTAACCTAACATCATCAAATACTTATCCACTATATACTTCCCATTGGCATTATTCTGCTCTATGACATGTATATCATCATCGATACTTTCAATAATCGCTCAGAGTTTTCCTGTATTTTTATGATATTCTAAAAGGGTTTTGAGAAATACAACGGCATCAGATGATTCGAGTTTAGTTTGGAAGAAATAGCCATATATTCCCATGTCTTTTTTATTCAGAGCATCATCTATGAGGCTATAGAAAAAATTATCTCTGACCACAGGAGTATCGATTCCTGTATATTGGATATTGACTCGTGATAATATAGTTTCTAGAATACCACTTTCAGAGCCATTAGAAAGCAGGATAATATTTTGTTTTCATGGTTCTTCTAAGAACTTGAGCATACTGTTTCCAGCAGAGAGTGTTAAGCGGGAAATATTTTCAATACAAAATATTTGTACTGGGTAGGGAGGACGAGAGAATGATGGTTCGAGGAATCGTTTTATTTCCTGTATTTTTATATTTTCACCCGTATCCTCGAGTGTATATAGATATGATTCAGGGATCTCCAAGTCTTGCAATACTTGCTGAGCGAGGTTGTGAACCTTTGAATTGAGGAGATCATTATTATGTCACAAAAATAAAAAAGGAGGCAGCGGAGCCCCTTTTTTGATAGACGTGATAATGTTTGGGAACATATCTTGCATAGATTTAGCTTTCAAGGATATCATTAAAGAGTGATTCTATTTCTTGAAGTGCTTCCACTTCTTCTGGGCTCGCATCTTCATCGATAGCTATTTCTACTCATGTTGCAGTATCTTCAGTAACTGCTGGAGTATCTTTTTGTATATCACTCACTTCTGGTTCATCTGAAGAAGTTGTTGGTATATTTTCTTCTACCTTAGTATCACTACTTTTTGGTGCCTCAACGATGCTTCAAGTTTCATTTACTTCGACGATATCTTGTTTTGAGGTACCACATGAAGTGATGAGTAGAGCAATAGAGAGAATAGATAATATATATGTTATTTTCATAAGTCTTTTTTTATAATAATAGAGATATATTTATTATAAACAAAACCGCTGCAAATCAAATTTTTATTGCTTATTGATTTCCTGCATATTTTCTTTTCCTATTTTATAGGCATAGTACCAAATAGCGGTTCGAAATACATCTAGCACTGCAGCCATATATCCGAGAAACAATACACAGAAAAAGAAGAGTATACTCAGTATGACGATAGCTATCATGAGAAAAAACTGACTCACTCAGATTCCAACGAGCACAATAAAAGCAATTGGAAAACTGAGAAAAATGAGAAAATTAATGATCACACGAATATTGAGAAAAAACATGAGAAAGTAGAGTCTGAGAGTCATTCCAAAGTTAAAAAGGGCAATCTTTGCTGATGTTGAGCAGGACTCAAAGATGTCTTTTTTTTCGAGTATGATATCATATTTTGCATACGCAAAAAAGACATTAATCAGTGTGGAGAGGATGAATAATACAAAAAAAGTAATGTTGATGCTGACAATATATTCGATACCAATAAATCGAATAATAAATAAATATGCATTGATCAAACTTATAAATTTGAACTGACTAAACATATTATTATATTTGAATACTTTGAGGAAATTATAGATTCATGAACCTAAAAAGTTATCTCAACTGATTCATTCACTTTCATCTTTTTTACTAACATATTGAATGAGTCATCATTCATATATAGGCATACAGATGATGTATATAAGAAAAAAGATTCCTCAGGCAATTAAAATTTCTATGAGGTATCCAGATTCAAAAAAATTCAGGAGAACTACAAACGCTTCGTCTGTTTTTTCAAATATTTTTACATAGGTATACACACTTTGGTAGACCAAGAGAATACTAAAAAATAGTATCGACATGAGTCATGGGAATAGTGACAGGAGTTTGATTTTTCCATCATCCTTGATTAAATTCCAGGCTGGCAAAATAACATTTTCCTTGAGGGTATTATTCATATATTTTTTCAGCTAAAAATTTAAAAAATGCTCATACAGATTTATTTTCAAACTGAATGTATTTCTTTTCTTGAATATAAATATTATCAAGAACATTTCACCGTAGTGATCAGAACGGAACATATTCTGGGAAACGAATATTTTTAATTTTTTTATCTACTAAGAGATATACATTTGGTGTGTAGAGTGTTTTGATGACTTTTTCTTCATTGAGTATGTTAATAATTTTTTTCTTTATATCTGCTGCTCGATCAGCATTTACTATATCTGATTTCAATTCTTCTAACAGTATGTCTAGGCTTGTTTTTCTGATTTGTGAGAAATTATATCCATTTTTTACTTGGCTCGAATGAAAATATGGAAATATATTATCATCAAAATATCATAGATTTACACCAGCAAGCATGATATCGTAGGCATTCTTATTATCGAGAACAGATACGAGGCCATTAACGGATACAGGAAACATATTGAGCTGTATTCACATATTTCAGAGGACCGTTTCTATATATTCTGCTGTGGCTTGGAGTTCTTTTTCTGTATCTATATAATAAAAATTGAGGGAAAATATTTCTCCATCATCATTATAGTAGAGGCTGTCATCTAATTTATTGAGGGCATTTATTTGTGTGATGTACTCAATATTTTCTTGTTTGAGTGTATTCGATGTTTGTTCTTCGAGTTCTTTTTGTTTTTGTAGGATGTTTTGTTTTTCTATTTCTCATGCCTTGAGTTCTTGAAATAGCTCCTCTGTAGCTTGTTCTAGTTGCGCTTTATTTTTATGATAGAGTATCGTGATATCCTCTATACTTCTTTTTTCCAGTTCACCATTTTCTCAGATGAGTTCAAAATAAATAGAATAGATATTTTTTCCCTCTATAATATTTTGAAATGATTCTCTGAGTCGGTATGCAAAAAAAGTATCTCCTGGCTCAAAGCCAGTCAGTTTATAGTCATTCACATATACAGCCTGGGTTCATTCGAGCACTCTTCCTTTGAGTACAATATCATCCTTGGTAATAAAGTTATATTTTTCGATGAATGTTGGTTCCTGTATTGTAATCGATGGTTCTTGAAAATCATCTATACTGTTGAGTTGAGAGAGATCTTTTATAGATCATATAATACTCTCTGGGGTATTATTTTGACTTCCTGTTTGTGTACTCGCTTCATTTGAAATAGTATTTTGATTTTTAAAATTTCTTTCAAAATCAGCAATAATTTTCTTTTTTCTATAGTATCCGAGCTCATTGATGGCACTACTGATATCTGCTATTACTGCGGCATTATTTGTCTCTCGACTATCTAGATAAGGATCTGATACTCCGGTAAAATTATTTTCTCAGAGTGTTTCGAGCAATGGTGCTATCTGAATAGCATTCCAAATCGCTGATCTGATTTGTAAAGACGGGATATTTTCCTGATTAATAAATAGACTCACATATTGAGGCAGAATATAGCTATATTTTTCTAACCGAGGAATACTGTTTGAAATAATATGACTCGTGTCATTAAAAATATTTACACTTTCCTTATTTTTTAAAAATGTGCTGATGTTGGGAAATATTTTGAGAACCAGTTGATCAATTAAAATCGGGTTATCAGTATATAAAAAGTTTTTTTCTAATACTATTTTGGTGATTCCAATGGTTTGGTCTTGAGAGATATTTTTTATAACATATTGACCTGAATATACTTCATCGATTCATGAAAAATTTGATGTGAGTTGTTCTTCAGTGATAGTATCGAGCAGTTGTTTTGGGGCAATAGGCTGAAAAAATATGTTTAAATAATTCACATCCTCTTTGGTATTGTTAAAAATAATGACTGAGTCATTTTGTTCTATGGTTGTATCTTGTAATAGAGATGCTGCAATAGGATTTACTTCAGTATTTTTGAGTAAAGTATAGGTAGAAACAATATCTGCTGTTGTGATAGGCTCACCATTTGACCAATACATATTATCTTTGAGATAACATTCGATATAGGTGATATTGCTGATATCACAATTCGCTATATCAGAAACAATTTTCCCATTTTCGATATCGTATTTTAATAGACTTCTATAGAGCAGAGATAATATATATTTGTCATTTTCAGTTCCATTTTTCAGTGGATTGAGATGTGGAAAATTCCCTATAATTCACTCAGATATTGACCCTCCTGGTACGGCTTCTAGTTTCGCATCATGGTATAAAAATACAGATATGAGATGAAAGAGAGAAAAACTAAAAAAAACAACACTTATCATAAATAAGTATTTTTTTAGTTTTTCTATTTTATTGGTCATAGGTTGTTTGAGATAAAAAACTAGCTCAATACGAACAGAGCTACTGAGTTACAGATAAAGAGTGTTGAGAGAATAATAGTAGTATTATGCAGGATTTTTTCACTTCCTCTTTTTGTTGTTTCATTCATACCACCACTCATACTTGTGAGGTTCAGAGAGACACTTTTATTTTGTATTAAAATAACAAAAATAAGTACAATTCAGATAAATACTTCAGCAACTTTTAATATTTCAAGCATGGAAATCTATTTTTTAGAAAATAAGAATGCATATACCATATTTAAAATGGTAAAAATTGCAACTGCAATTAAGAAATTTGTCCAACCATTTATATGGTATGAAACTCAAGGAATAATCAGCAGGGACATAAGAAAATTAAATACCTTCAGCACCACTGCATTAATAAAAAATACAATAAATCAGAAAAATATAAAAAAGAGTGGAAATGACAATATTTTTATAATAGGACGAATCGTAATATTTATCAGGCCTAAAATAATTCCTCCAAGAATATAGGTTTTCCATCAACCGGTTACAATGATACCCGCTGGCAGTGATTTATCTGGATTTTCTCATAATAAATAGGCCATCGCAAAAAGGATGGATGCATTGAGGATAATGGAAAAGAGTATTTTCATAATAGAGATAAAAAAGAGTAGTGCTACAGATCAAATTTGCGAATGAGTTTTTCGATCCAATTGAGTGATACATCTGGTTGCTCTTCGACAATATTTTCAAGTATATTTTTAATGTTATTTACGTGTGTATTTTCAATGGGCAGATCGATAGACCGGATTCATTTTTTATTCATATGTAGACGGAGCAGGATCGCTGATTCTCATTCATATATGTATGAGAGGGATGAGATTTTTGAAAAATCATAAAAACTTTCCCCAATTTGTATCCCGAGTTCTGTAATATGTACCGTTATATTATCAGCAGAATTATTTTCTAAAAAATAGACGAGCCCTGTAATAAGGAGCAAAATAAAGCTGAGCCCATATTGACTGGTGAGAAATCACCAAATGACACCACCTATTACAATAGAGAGCGCTACCATATACCAGGTAGAAGATCGGTCTTTTGTATTATCAAATGTCCATGAGTAGAGTGATGTGTTCATATGTATATGTTTACGAAATACCTCCAGAGAAGTTATCTATAATTGCCCGAACAATAAACCAACTGAGTGCCGCGAGAGCAAAACCTGCCAGAGCCATAATAATCGTATCTTTTCATTGTGTTTTATCCTGAGAAAGAGAACCAAAGAGTATTTTATATCCCCCGATAATAACAAAAATAACGGCTACTGTTCCAGCAATTCCCATAAAAAAATTAATCATTCCAAGGAGTATGTTTGGAATATGACTGGTGTGAATATCTCCATTTCGAATTGCTTCGTTTGTTTGTCAGCTTCATGCAAATGCTCAAAAAATTCCTCCTTCAGCCATGACACTTTGTAGTGAGCTGAGGATAAGAGCTATGAATGAATAAAAGATATATTTCATAATTTTTTAGTTAGGAATGAGATCGTTTTTTGATACATCCATATGTGCATGGCTAAAATTTGAGAGACTCGGATTGTAGTATTCTGTGAGAAATTGTATGAGTTCAGTTTTTTGTAACACGTCTCACTTGATTCACATATTTTCAAGTCCTACTTGCACCATATTTGCTCTTCACACTAATCATTTTTTTGTTTTTGCAAAGTTTTTTAACTGTGTTCGAATCTTGAGAATATTGTCTGCTCCATTAATTGATTTCCAAAATCATTGGAACACTCAGAGAGGACCATCATCTTTTATACTCTTGTTTTCTTCTTCATCATAGGGAACAACGATATAAAACTCTTTTTTCATAATTTGAGCTACTTCTACTAGTTTTCGAAGATATTCTATGTATTCGTATGTTTGATTTTGTAGAAGTGAGTTTTTTTGATTGAGTGCTTTGTCATTTAAGTTTTGTAAATAACCATCGATATCTAATTTTGATGACCGTACCATGATTTGAATCGGAAAATCAAGCGAATTGAGAAAACGCTGAAAGCTCATAATAATAGCGTCTTGTTCTTCGGTATTTTTGAGGAGAAAATTAATGGTGGAACACCGCATAACAATACGAGCAGAATTATCTTTGAGTACCATAATATTATCACGCACCTGAGAAAAAGGCAGATATCGCTGTGTGGAATTATCTGGATGAATCTTTTTTTTATTTTTTATATCCGACATATAGTGGCTATTATAACTTAAATGTTTTCTAATTTTTGTTCGAGTTCTTGAATTTTATCAATCTTAGAACTAAAGTCTATTTCTTCCTCTTGTTTATTATCACTATTTTTTATATATCATATATCAAATGGATGGAAACTATCCACGGATCAGATCCAGTGCCGTTGTGCTATATTTGCTTTGAATCGCATAAATGAAAGAATGAACTGTACAAAGGTCATTCATGAATGTTTAAACTTAGCAATCAAAAAACCAAGGAGTAGGAGAATGATTCACGGAGCTGCTGCGATTTCTGTTGGCAAGATCCCATTCAGACCATTAAATATCATATATCAGATAGCTCAAAATCCCATTAAAATAGAAAGTTGTCGCAAACTGAGACCTATAATAATAGGATCTTCATTTTCGATTTGTACGGGAATTTTATATTGCATCTGCTTATTCTAAAAACAATAAAACTAGATTCTATAGTATGGAGGAGTAGTTATTTTTCAAATACTTCTGACCATATTTTGTCTTCTTGAGCTTGCATGTTTTTATAATCCTGTTCTTCTTCATGATCGTATCCGAGTAAGTGAAGGGACGCATGAATGATGAGCTTATAAAATTCTTTTTCTGTTCAGAGGCCATATTCTACTCATCACTGAATGACTTTTTCTTCACAGAGGACTATTTCTCCAGCTATTTCATTACTCTCGAGGGTTCAAAAATCATCAAAATAATGAAAACTGAGGACATCTGTTGTACTATTTTTTCATCTATAGGTGTTATTTAATTCTTGTATTTCTTTTTGAGAAACACATATGATATTAATGGTGCCTTCTTGAGGAAGGGAGATATATTTAGAAATATTTTTAAATATATTGTCAATAATTCATGTATCTAAATGACAACTTGGTGCCTGTACTATTGTGTAGCGAAACATAGGAGATATTGTTATAATTATGTAAACATATCTGGAGTATATATATTTTCTTTTTTAAAAAAAGTCGGTATACTGTTTTTGTCTGTTTTATCCGGTGACGCGCTGAGGACATATTTTCCTTACATAGCACATATACCCGCGGTAATGCTTGGAAGTATACGTAAAGTATACGGCTTACACGCAAATTTTTCCTACAATAAGGAACACAAGCAAACTTTGGCCGACCATAGAATGGACCTAATATACTCTTTATAAAAGCTCTTTGTAAAATAAGGGTTTTTTTATTGTCTTTTTTTTCAAGTCTGCTATAATTGGACCTATATATTATTTTTTGATAAAAAATTATGACCCTATTAAGTGAAGAGCAAATTGCTCAATTAAAAGAAAAATGAGTCCGATTTCCAGATGTAAATGAAACCTGTATTGGTTGCAGCGCTTGTGTCGCTATATCGGGAGACGTGTTTGAACTGAATGATGAGGGAAAAAGTGTGGTTCGAGAATGTGGAAGTTATGAAGGTATGGAAGTGGATGATGCTATCATGGCTTGTCCTGTCGATGCTATTAGTTGGAAAAACGAACAATAGTCAATAGGAAAACACTGTGAATATCTTTGACAAGAGCTCGTAAATCTGTAATAATGGCTTCCGTTCGTTTATTATTAATTATTTTTTATTATTATGAAAATACAAAATAAAGTAGGGTTTACTCTGATAGAGTTGCTCGTAGTTATTACCATTATCGGTATTCTTGGTACTGGTGCTGCAGCAGTATACACTTCTCAGATCCAAAAAGCTCGAGATACGACTCGAATCACAGATGTAAAAGCACTTCAATCGGCTATTGAACAAGTGTATCAAGATGAATTTCGTTATCCTCGAGCTGATAAGTTCTTTTCAGAAGTATCTGTATATTTAGCGGTTCTTCCAGGCGATTCTAAACATGGTGAAACATGTAATAATTCTGGATGAGCAACAGACTGTGGATATGCATATAGAACTTGAAGTGATGCAAATGGTATTTCTCAAGGTGCTTACGAAGTATCAACTGCTTTTGAAAGTCAGGGACTTGTTACATCTCGAGCATCACGTGCTGTTGATAATGGTGATGATAATGCTCGTTATGAAGCAGGAATCTGAGTAGATGCAACTACTACTCCAGCTGGTATTACCACCGTTTTAGCAACAATTGCTAATCCGAATAACGAACCAGTAGGATTATGTACTATAGCTTGAGCAGTGGCTGGTGCCGTAGGTGACCTTATAGTGATTAATGGAAATCCATCTAGACCAGGGACAAGTGAATGTGGCTAATTTCTATATATTTAAAAAAAAATCAAAACTTTGAAAAAAGTTTTGATTTTTTTTTATTCATGGATATACTCCCAGCACTTTCTAATTTTCTTGACTCAAATATATGTCAAATAAAGATGATAAAATAGAGGTAGAGTGAGTAATCGTAAAAGCTCTTCCTGGTTTGGTTTTTGATGTACAATTACCAGAAGAGTTTTGATGACAAATTATTCAATGATACCTCAGTGGTAAAATGAGAAATTTTTCTATCAAACTTATTGAATGAGATCGTGTACTGGTTGAACTCAGTCCATATGACCTCACAAAATGAAGAATTACATTCCGTCAAAAGAATGAACCTGCTAAGGCAGCATAAACATATTTAAAAAATAATACTATCTATATTCCTATGAAAGTACGAGCATCGGTAAAAAAAATTTGCAGAAACTGTAAAATTATACGAAGAAAAGGGATTCTAAGAGCTATTTGCTCATCAGATCCAAAACATAAACAAAGACAAGGATAATTTAATTTAATATTTTAATCTACTACAGATATGGCACGAATTGCTGGAGTAAACCTTCCAAAAGGAAAACATACAGAAATTGCTCTCACCTATATATATGGTATTGGGAGAACAACATCACAAAAAATTCTTGATGATTTAAAGATATCACGAACGATAAAGATTGAAACTCTTTCAGAAGAAGATCTGGATAAAATTCGAGACGTTATTAAGGAAATGCTTGTTGAATGAGATCTCAGACGACTGGTTGCTGGAAATATTAAAAGACTCCAGGAAATTAATTGTTATCGAGGACAAAGACATAGAAAACGACTTCCAGTACGATGACAAAATACGAAAACAAATGCTCGAACCAGAAAATGAAAATCTGTTGCGATCGCAGGGAAGAAAAAATAGAAATAATTCATGTAACTTAATTTAACAAAAGATATGGCTACTGCTAAAACTACTACAAAGAAAAGTAAAAAAACAAGAAAAATTGTTCAATCTGGACAAGTACATATCATGGCTTCATTTAATAACACTATTGTCAGTGTAACCGATGAAAAATGATCTGTTCTCAGTTGGGCATCAGGATGAAGTGCAGGATTTAAATGAGCACGAGAATCAACTCCATATGCTGCACAAATCACTGCTGAACAAGCCGTTGAAAAAGCAAAAACATTGCACGGACTTGAAAGCGTTGATGTATATGTAAAATGAATTGGGATTGGTCGAGAACAGGCTATCCGAGGAATTATATCTGCAGGAATTGATCTCAAAACTATTTTTGATATCACACCAGTTCCACATAACGGATGTAGAAAGAAAAAAGTACGAAAACTATAATACTTTTATTCTCTCAATTGAAAAAATCATTATTAACTACTAATTATTAACAGCAACTATGAGGTATACTGGACCAAAGAAAAAACTTTGTAGACGAGAAGGGGTAAATCTTTTCGGAACAGAAAAATATGATCTAACCGATTCAAAACGAGCTCCAATGCGAAGTCGAAAGACCAGTGAATTTGGACTGCAACTTCGAAAGAAACAAATGGCAAAAAGAATGTTTGGTCTTTCTGAAAAACAATTTCTCGGATACTTTAAAAAAGCTCAAAAATCAAATGCAGCAGGTACAACATGAGAAAAAATGCTCAAACTCATTGAGCTCAGATTAGATAATGTGGTATATCGAGCAAATTTTGCACGAACACGAATGCAATCACGACAGTTTGTTTCTCACGCACACTTTACTCTCAATGGAGTAAAAGTAGATATCCCATCTATTATTGTAAAAGTATGAGATGTTATCTCACTTCGAGATAAACTCAAAGAATCTCCACTCTATAAAAGTTTATTAGAAGAACTCGAAGAGTTTTCAAAAAACAATAAATGAAGTGTTTCAAATTGTAAATGGATTGAAGTTGATGTAAAGAAACTGACTATTACTATTACAGGAATCCCAGAACAAGATGATTTTGATCAAATCATTGATATACAAAAAATTGTTGAATTTTACTCAAAATAGTTATCACGCTTATTTTCAAAATGTATTATTTTTTAACAAAACACCATTATGCATATCATTCATAATATAATTGGAGTTCCAAAAATTACTCAAAAAGATGCTCAGGAAAATGTTTCACTCTTTAGTGTATGACCACTTCCTAGAGGATATGGAGTGACACTTGGAAATTCACTCAGAAGAATCCTTCTATCTTCTATCCCAGGAACTCGTGTTACTGGAATTAAAATCACTGGTGCGAGTCATGAGTATTCAACACTTCCATGAATTAAAGAAAGTGTTATTGATCTCATGTTAAATCTGAAAGATCTTGTTCTAGAAAAAGAAGAAGTTGGAATCGAATGGCTTCAACTCAAAAAATCAAAATCAGGAAAAGTAACGGCAAAAGATATTAAAGCTCCAGCAGGGATTAAAATCCATAACTCAGGACTCTATATCACAGAAATTGATCAAGATGGCCTCGAGCTTCAAATCGATATTCGAGTAGAAAAATGAGCAGGATACTTATCAGTAGAAGAACTTAAAGAACGAGAAGAAGACCCAGAAGTACTTTTGGTAGACACAAACTTCTCTCCAGTTGTAAATGTAAAATACTCTATTGAGAACACTCGTTTTGCAGATATGACAAATCTTGATTCACTTGAAATGGAGGTTGAAACCAATGGTGCGATATCTCCGGTAGATGCACTCAAGTTTTCAGCTCAGATGATGAGCTCATACTTCTCTCTCTTTAATGAAGAAGCACTTCAAATCGAATGAAGCTTCATCAGTGATGTAAAAGACCTCATCAATAAAGAAAAAGAAGAAGTACAAGAAGAACTCGAAAGAGAAACATATACCCCTATCGAAATTATGGGACTCTCTCCACGAACACTCAATGCATTGATTAATGGAAATATTCTTTCTATCGAACAACTCACGAAGTGTACGGAAACAAAACTTTCTTCTATCAAATGATTTGGGAAAAAAGCTATGACAGAGATTCGAACAGCCCTTGCTGAAAGAGGTCTCAAGCTTCTCGGAGACGACTAATATATATACCTATTTAAATAATACTAAGAACTACCATGAGACATAGAGTAAGAAAACATCTCAAGTTTACGAAGAAAACGTTTCAACATAGACGAGCTATGGAACGAAATCTTCTCACATCGTTTTTTATGCATAAATCTATAAAAACAACTGAGAAAAAAGCACAATTTATTGTTCCTATGATCGACAAACTGATCAACACGGTCAATACAAAAGATGAAATGAATGCTATCCGATATGTTATGACATATCTCTTTACCAAAGAAGCATCTATAGAACTCTTTAAAAATGTTGCTCCAAAATACAAAGATAAAAAAACTTCAGGTTTTACCCGAACGCTTCCTATCAAATATAGAGATGGTGATAATGCAAAATTGGTACTTCTGGAACTCGTTTAAATTTTAATTCTAATAAATAAGTTATGAAAACTCTTATTCCATCACAACTTCAATGAAGTGATAGAAAATGGTATCTAATAGATGCCGAAGGAGAAACACTTTGACGTGTCGCAACAAAAATTGCCACTTATCTGAAAGGAAAAAACAAAGTTGATTTTACTCCACACATGGATAACGGTGATTATGTTGTTGTTATCAATAGTGATAAATTTGCCGTTACTGGTAAAAAAATGCAAGATAAAATGTATCACCGACACACTGGTTTTCTCGGAGGGTTAAAATCTATTAGTTTAGAAAATCTTCTCAAAAAGAAACCAAATAAGGCTCTTGAATTTGCAGTAAGTGGAATGCTTCCAAAAAACAAACTTCGAGCACCTATGTTGGCACGACTGAAACTTTTTACTGGAACTGAGCATACCTTTACCGCTCAAAAACCAGAAATTATAAAATAATATTATCACACAATGTCTAAATATACGTATTCAATCTGAAAACGAAAAACTGCTTCTGCACAAGTTCGACTTTTTAACGGAAAAGGTGAAAGCACTATTAACGGAAAAAAAGTTTCAGAATATCTGAAAAGAGCTGATCTGTTTGACACGGTATACGCACCACTCAAACTTTGTAAACTCAAAGATGAAACATACTTTGAAGTTGCGATTATTGGTTCAGGAGTTTCAGCTCAAGCTGAAGCGATCCGACATGGTCTCGCAAGAGCACTTGTTTTGAAAGACGAATCATTAAAAACGGTTTTAAAAGCAGCGGGTTTCATTACTCGAGATGCACGTAAAGTGGAGCGAAAAAAACCAGGTCGACACAAAGCCCGAAAAGGTATGCAGTGGTCAAAACGATAATATTGTTTTCCGATATAACCTACTTATTTACTATTTATTTATACAATGCCTACTATTAATCAACTCGTTAAGAGAAAGAGAAAAGCTCCAATCACCAAGAGTAAATCACCAGCTCTTCAGGTAACCAAGAATTCTATTCGAGGAAAAACTGTTGAGATTTCAGGTGGATGTCCTCAAAAACGAGGGGTGTGTGTTAAAGTAACGACTATGACACCTAAAAAACCAAACTCTGCCCTTCGAAAGGTGGCAAGAGTACGACTTACAAACGGATATGAAGTAAACGCATATATCGGTGGTGAAGGTCATAATCTTCAAGAACACTCTGTTGTTGCTATCCGAG
>CAZFWS010000010.1:0-13731 GCA_964522625.1 uncultured Candidatus Peribacteria bacterium
CAACCATAGTATATACCACTTTCCTAAAAGTTGCGTTTCGTGATAGATTCTAGCGTTTTTATATTGACTTATATTATTTTTCAATTAATATAAATAACGGTTCATTTTTACTGCTTTTGTAAGTACATGAAGATGAGCATTGTTCTTTAAACATTTTACGAAAAACGTACTTACAATAGTACAAAAACACAAATAAAACTGGAGAGAAATCTTATGAAAATTAAACTAAAATTGCTTTTAGTATCAGTACTATCTATCATTATTACTGCTTGCGGTGGAGGTGGTGGAGGTGATAATTCAGGTTCAAATGAAAGCCAAGAGCCGGTTACTCAAACCATTGCCATTCAGAATGAAGATAAACTCAACATCCCTGGAGCTTCCACTATTTGTCTATCTATTAATGGTGATGATGTTTTACTATGTGAAGATATAGTAGATGGTTTACATTCGCCTATTTATTATACAATTAATGAGAGTAAAAGTGCTGTAGGAGTGAATATTATTTCTATTTTCATGAATTCATCTGGAAATGTTATTAAAGTAGGGAACACTCTTACCACAGTAAACGTGACTTCTAAAACTGATAATATTACACTGAATCCACCCAGTGTGATTACAGATGACGGAGTAAATGTTTATGTTAATATTGATGGAGTAGGGAAAAATACCAATGCGGCATTTGTTGTATATTCAAATGGTCAGACAGAAGATATCTTTCAAAATAATATCTCTACTATCTTTACACCATCTGGAGATGATACTTTATTTACAGGAAATGTAACGGTTTATCAAGGACCATCTATTGTAGAAATCACATTCTATAACCAGGCTGACCATGAAAATACTGCGGTAACGTATGAAGTTAGCAATAGTTTCGAATCATTGATCTTGCGTGGTGAAATATTATTTGATACTTCTGATCCTGAATTTACATTAGTTGATAATGCAAGCCCTGAACTCAATGAAGGCGAAGCATCTGTTAATGTTTTATATGATCCTACACCCCGAACTCTCGTGTATGTCGATGCAACTACACATGCTTCAGCAAAATATAGCATGGAAATATGTTATGATTCTATCGAAAGTGCTACAACATGCTTAACACCAATTACTTTTACGGGTAGTACTTATTCCTTTGAAGAAATGTTTGCTAATTTATCAATAACTCGAATAAAGGTAACTCTTTTAAAGGTTAGTAATGGTATGTACCAAATACCATTAAGTACTTCGAAAGCACCATCTTATGTATCGGGAAATACTATTGTATTTTGTACAAGAGATCACAGTGGTACATGTAGTGAATAACCACATGTGTCCATAATGGTCTCAATCCTAAAGAACCGAGCTGTTTTTACAGCCCGGTTCTTTTTATTTATAAATTTTTCTTGCTTTTTTTCAGTTATATATATAATTTCTCAGACTTATTTTGTACAACATAAAAACTTATACTATGGAAACAACACTTATACTTCTCAAACCAGACACGGTTGAACGAGGATTCATCGGAAACGTTATCTCTCGAATTGAGCAGAAAGGACTCAAAATCAATGGACTTAAAATGATGCAACTTGATGATGCTATTATTGCAGAACACTATGATTTTCTTGCAGATAAACCATTTTTTCCAAGTATTCAGTCATACATGAAACGAACTCCTGTAGTAGCTCTTGCAGTATCAGGAGTAAATGCTATTGCTACGGTACGAATGTTGACTGGTGCTACGAACCCTCAAGAAGCACTTCCAGGTTCTATCCGAGGTGACCTTGGTCTGACTATTGATGGAAATATCATCCATGCCAGCGATTCTGCTGAGACAGCTGAAGTTGAACTCAAAAGATTTTTCAAATGAGAAAATGTTTTTGAATATTCTCGAGGATTTGACGGAGTGTTATAAAATCAATTTACATAAAAAAAATCAGTATAGCATACTGATTTTTTTTATGTAAAAAGCAAAAATGTATCAGTTTTTTTATGATTGTATTTTACTAAAAATACATATAATACTTCTCAATATATCTCAACAGAAATACACATGGCTCAAATATATGATACCCTCCTGGGTGAATACATCCAAAATCCTGGTGCACGGTGACTCGGGCTCGATAAGCTGGCACTCCGAGATATGAACTATGAGACGATGAGTTATGATTCACTTACCGAAAAGGGAAGAGTGAGTTTTAAAGATGTTGAGCTCTCTACAGCTGCCAAATACTCTGGCGAAGATGTCTATATCACTCATAAGCTTTATAGCTCTCAAAAAGAAAAAAATATCACAGAAAATACTATCTTAAAAGACATTGAATTTCCTCTCATACAGGTGTTATCAGATATAGAAATAACCGGTGTCAATATAGATAGAGATATACTCAAATGAATCTGAACCCGACTCGAAAACGAGATTAATAGACTCGAAACAGAAATTCATAATACCGCAGGAGAAGTATTTAATATCAGTTCACCTAAACAGGTCTGAGAAATACTTTTTGAAAAAATGTCTCTTCCAAAAGGGAAAAAGACCAAAACAGGATACAGTGTCTCTGCTGAAGTTCTATCAGAACTCGCAAAAACCTATCCCATCGCATCTATGATCGTTGAATATCGACACTATTCTAAACTGCTCTCTACTTATATCACAGGACTCCTGGATATCGTCAAAGAAAATAATCTTCTCCATACTTCATATAACTCTGCTGTAACCGCAACAGGACGACTCTCCAGTACTAAACCAAACCTACAAAATATTCCTTCTACGGATGGTATAGCAGGGGAAATACGATCCGCATTTGTTTCACGATTCGATGGAGGTCAAATTATAGCTATTGATTACTCTCAAATAGAAGTCCGATTACTGGCTATCATGTCAGAAGATCAAAATCTACAAAATGCCTTTAAAGATAACCTCGATATTCATCAGCGTACGGCTGAATTTGTATTTGGAAAAACTGATATCACTCCATGAGAGCGAAAAATTGCCAAAGCAATCAATTTCTGAGTCATCTATGGAATCAGTTGATTTTGACTTTCAAAAATGATTGATGCAAATGTAGGGGAATGTAACACTTATATCAAAACATTTTATGACAATTATCCAAAGGTAAAAGAATTTTATGATACTACTATCACCAATGCTAAAACAAATGGATATGTCGAAACACTCTTTTGACGAAAGCGCTATCTGCCGAGCATAAATGATGCCAATGCTATCATAGCCAATGCTGCGAAACGAGAAGCGATCAATATGCCGATCCAATGATCCAATGCCGATATTATCAAACTGGCTATGATACAGGTTTCTCAATATCTTCAAACAGAATGAATACAATCAAAAATGATTATGCAGGTTCATGATGAACTCGTATTTGATGTCTATCCTGGAGAAGAACATATCCTCAGTAAAAAAGTACAGCAAATTATGGAAAATATTCTTCCTAATACTCCTATCCCCATACGAGCAGATATAGCGATATGAAAAAATTGGAGAGAATGTAAATAATTATTTTTTAAACCTCACTCAACTACTATGGCACCACTGACTACGGATGAAAAAATAGACTATATCTATAAAAGACTCAAAAGAGATGATAAAAGAGCAGCGATAAAAGAAACTATAAAATGGGTCTTTCGACTTACCATCGTCTGTTTTATTATCTATTTTTACCTAATTGGTTTCCAAAAACTCAGAGAAGAAATGATTCAATCCATCACTCCAGGTATACCCCAAGTAGAGACGCAGGGTATTTATGAATCTATTTCAAATTTTATTAATAAAGCAGGAAAATAAATTCGCATCTTTTACGTTTTAGAGTATCATATTTTATGATATTTTAACCTCTTATTAAGGCAATATGATTATTGTAAAAATCATCTATGGAATACTTCTTTCAGCATGATGATACTTCATGATCAAAAATAGACGAGTAGTCAAATCCTGGACAGGAAACTTCATGTGGGCTGAAAAATATATTTGAAATGGTGGGACATATTTTATACTCATTATTATTGGTTTATGAATGATGTTTCTATGAGTGTTATATCCATTTGGTGGTCTTGATCTGCTCATTTAAAAAATATACTTATTTAATAAAAAATTCTCTTTCTTATGATATTCTCTATAAAAAATCTATGTGCCATATATTTGAGTTTTTTTCTCTTCTCAACAGTAGTATCAGCTCAAAATATATATACTGATTCATCTTCTACTATTCGTATTACATCAGAACTCACTCGGGAACAAAGCTTTATTCAGTTGGCTGATATATTTAAAGATAATATTCCAGATAGTTATCACTATATACAACTCAATTTTAAAGGAATATCAGAAGGATCTGAATTAGAATCAGCTCTAAAAATACTCGTATATACAGATATAATACAAAATGCCACTACTCACATATATCAAGGCAAACCTATGAATGCCTATGTATTTTATAGGATAGCAGAGAAAATTTCAGGAAGTCCTCTCTTGTCACCTACTGAATTACTCAAAACAAAAACAAGAAATGCAACCATGGTAGATCATGATACTCTCAAATCTTTTATTGCGTGAGATCATAGTGTTCTTGAAATATATAAAAATGATAGTAAACAAATCCAGCAAAAAAAACAGATTTTACTCGATGTCTATACCAAACTTCAAAAATCACACATAGATAAAGACAGTATTGAATGAGTGGAATTAATTAATAGTGCTATTGAATGAATGACTCAATGAGTTGGAGATATACATACGGTGTATTTTCCACCTACTAAAAGTAAAAACTTTATCGAAAATTTAGATGGAGAATACGAATGAATTGGAGCATATGTAGACATGAAAACTCCTGGAGTATTTGAAATCATATCTCCTATATCTGGATCACCAGCACAAAAAGCTGGACTAAAAGGATGAGATATCGTAACACACGTATGAGGGGTCGAAATTACTCCTGAAAACTCTCTCGAAGAAGTAGTTTCATGGGTCAAATGACCTGCTGGAACAGATGTTATCCTCACGATCAAAAGAAAAAATAAAAAAACACCTTTTGATGTAACAGTTACTCGTGATAACATTATCCTTCAAGAAATCACTCATAAAAAACTTGATTCTAAAACCTATTATATAGAAATTAGAAGCTTTGGATCACATGTAAGTGAAGAATTTACCGAGGCCCTAGAAGCTATATCAAACGAAAAGCGTATCAAGAGAATTATTATAGATCTGAGAAATAACGGAGGAGGATATTTAGACCAAGTTGCTGACATGCTCTCGTACATTGTTCCTGAATGAGAACCCACGGCTATTGTAAAATACCTAGCAGGAGAAAAAAAATATAGCTCTACTTGAAAACATATTATTGATTTTAATGATTATGAGATTGTTCTCATTGCTAATTCTGGAACGGCATCAGCATCAGAAATTATGATTGGAACGATTCAGGATTATATTCCAAAGGCAAAAGTTGTTTGAGAACAAACATATGGTAAATGATCCGTACAAACGATTCAACCATATATAGATAGTTCATTTCTAAAATATACTGTTGCTAAATGGTATACGGGAAAAACACGAACTGGGATAGATCATATCTGAATTACTCCTGATACTATCATAGAATTTGATCTAGATGCATATGAAAAAAATGAGTTTGATAATCAACTCAATAAAGCAAAAAAAATAAAATATTAAAAGATTCCTCCTAATGAAAAAATATCTCCTCTTATTCTGCATGATAATTACTGTGGCTTATTCAAGTACAACAGTTGTATTTTCATATAATTTTCATAATGCTCAGTCTGAAAAAGCCTATAACTTATTTTTTAAAAAACTCTCTGCACGAAGTATAGAAAAACAAAAAAAAATTATTGAACAGCTCCATGCTATTTTATTAAAAATTAAAGAACGTGATACATTATCATCGGCACAACTCTGATTAATATCAGATTTATTACACCTCAATACACAAAAAAAACGTATTTTAAATATCAAAATACGAGCTGTATCCGAAATAGATAAAAAAGAAAATACTCAAAATAATATAGATAAATATTCAACACAAGAGGCTCTCGACTGATTTCCTATTATTCCATCATTTAATCATGTCAGTAGTGATGAAAACCATATTTTTTTAAAAGATGATATATGGTATACATACCTCTTTACACAATATTCATATTTTGATGATGGAGCAAGTATTCAACTGAGAGATTTAAAACATAATTGAGTTGATATATCTCAAGATTTAGCATTTGTCACAAAAGAATGAAAGCTCTGATTTACAAAAGACTATAGTCAGATAGAACTTGCTCATCATGATACTATAGAAGGACATCCAAATATGTACGATATACTTTTAGCACTCAGAAAAGATCAGACTAAAATTATCAGTGATACTAAAACATCTCTACAAAATATTCAAGATATTACAGAGCAAATTACCGCAGGAAAAAATACAGATCAAAAAATTCAAACTATTTATCACTATATACTAGAACAAATTTCTTATACGATCAATTTAGACCTGAATGACAGAAAGATATTCTCATGAATAGAAACATTTAATAACCGTGATGGAGTCTGTGAAGGATATACAGCACTATTTTATTATATGTTACAATTTGCTGGTATTGATGATGTTGAAGTCATGTATGGTGATGTTATAGATTCTGCTGATTTTCCAAATATTGGTCATGCCTGGGTACGTATCTGAGATGAGTATTATGATCCTACTTTTGATGATCCAGTATGAGCATCTGAAACAAAAAAATTTGTAGATTATAAATACTATAAACTTCCGAAAGATATATTTTATACGAACAGATATAATTATTGAAATACTCCTGAATCACTCAAAACAACATCTCTTCAGTACAGAAAAAACCTCATCCAAAAAAATCTTTCTACGCTCGTAGAAAAATATAGCAACCAATGATATACTCTCATGAAACCATTAGAGTTTAAATCACAATTCTGATACCAATACGATGAAATTATTCGTCCTGAAAATTATAGCAACATTGCTCCTATATACAATGTTGCAAACTATGTATATCAAAATGAAGAAGAGGATAGCTTTAACATAAAAAAACTCCAATATTTTCCGATAGCTCATCAGACGAGTGATCTAGGACAGATCCTAGAACAAATAAACTATCAGACAGATGATTATACTCTGTTCTACTGGCAACTCGATGATGGTTCCCATGAATATCGAATGGCATATAATATAGAGTATTATTAAAAACAGTAAATAAGCTTATACATCAAATAAGAGATTATTTATGCATTATTAAGAGGCCTAATTAGCCCACTACCTGAACTTTTATTTTAATTAAAGCTCATTTGTCTACTCATTGATGCCGAGATTCCATCCCATCATTGGATGCAAACATTTCAATACCAAGTTCTTGTGATGGTTTGAGCCCAATACCACTACTTCATGAGCCACTCTTTCATACTTGAAATATATCATTCAGATCTGAAAATTTAGTTTCGTCTATCCCGATTCCATTATCTGCAATACAGAGATATGTGTTTTCATCATCTGATTCTAAATATATATGCAAACTATCTGCCTTACCTCTATAGGATGCATTTTGAATAACATTTTTTAGGTCTACACACATCACTCATTGATAACCATAAAATAGAGTATTTTCAGGAATATCATATTTTATAGTTACATCTACTCCTTCATGTGATTTTAATATCTTTGTCACAGTAGAAATAAGATTATTAATATCATACTGATTTTTTGCTTTAGCTACAAAGTCACTTATTTGTTCTTCTGATACAAATCAAATCGATACTTGTGCTGCATAATATGATTGAAAAAAATGTAATACATACTCTACATCATAAAATGATAGATCTTGATATTCTTTATTTTGGATCGATACCCGTGATGCCATAAGAACATTTCCTAAATCATGAATTAAATGACTTTTATCAATGTTAACTATGTTCATAACAACAGTAAAAGCTTCTACCAACACCTGATGTAAAGTCTTATTTGTTCATGTAACTATTTGATCAAAGATTTCTGTCATCCCATCAATATTTTTGTCGTTCTTGTATTGTTTACATAGATCAATCATACCAAGTATATTTGATACATGAGGCAATATATCAGATATATCATCGAGAAGAGCTATTTTTGTACTAAAATCATTGAGAGATAAAAGTCATTCTAAAAATAAAGATGGCATTTTCAACCCCTTATGAATAGCACTAAATACGATTCATGTTGATCTATCAGTAGATCTCGATTGTGGTATCAGAGTGGAGTCACATATTGGAAAAGTCATAGTGATAGTATCTCTATCATCACCTATAGTAGTCAGAGGAGCTGCACAATACAAACTTGGGAAGCTACGTCAAAAAGCTCATTGCACTATTGGGAATAATATAGTATGAAGCCTTACTCGTGTCTCTTCAAGTAAAGATTCTGATTTTCTAGCATCATCAATCCCATCCTCAAGAATACGCTGTAATTTCCCCAAATCACCGATATTATAATCTTTAACCATATTTATAATTTATAAATATATTTCTATATTATAGAATAATTAGAAATAATTATTTGTCAATATAAAAACAATAGATAAGATATAAAATATTTTATTTATTTAATAAAAAACTATTACCCATATAGCCATTGCAAACACACACAAAATCACTAAAATGATGAAGATATATTCTTCATCATTTTTTTATGCATCAGGACGCATTCAGTAGCAATTATAATAAGCTCAACAACGAGCAAAAACAAGCCGTTGATAGTATTTATGGACCAGCAATGGTAGTAGCAGGACCAGGAACAGGGAAGACCCAGATTATTGGTATGCGTACGGCAAATATCATTTTAAAAACAGGAGTAGCAGGGAGTAATATTCTCATTTCAACCTTTACCGATGCTGGAGTAGTAGCTATTCGGGAACGATTAGTAGAACTCATAGGAAACGATGCCTATGGAGTGCACGTATGTACGATTCATAGTTTTGCTCAGGATGTCATAAAAACATTCCCGGAAAAATTTATCCAGTACAAAGCTGGAACTCCACTCGATGGAGTAGATCAACTTGAAGTACTCAAAAATATACTCGATACTCTGGTAGAAAAAAAACAAATTATCGAACTTACGAATGAATATGATCCATACCTGTATCTCAGAGATATTCAGAGTCGTATCAGCCACTTAAAATGAGAGGGAATAAGTAAGATAGAATTTGATGGGAGCATAGAAAAACAAACCGAACAATACACTCAAGAACTCTCAGAGATCAAACCAAGTCTGAAAAAATATGAGACGACTCGTCTGAAACAAGAAAAACACATCGCAAAACTCAAAGAGCTCTCTGTTATATTCGAAGCCTATAACCAGCACCTTCGAAATCTGTCTTTGTATGATTTTAATGATATGATTAATTTTGTGCTCGAAAAATTTTGAAGCGATCAAGAACTCGTATCTCACTATGCAGAACAATACCAGTTTATCATGCTCGATGAATATCAGGATACTAATAATGCGCAAAATAAAATTATTGAACATATTCTTTCTAGCTCTGAAGAACAAAAAAATATCATGGTTGTTGGGGATGATGACCAGTCTATCTATCGTTTTCAATGAGCCAATATAGAAAATATGCTCGATTTTTCTATTACTTATCCAGATACACAATATATCGTACTGACTCAAAATTATCGTTCATCACAAAATATTTTAGATGCCTCTGAAAAACTAATTCATAACAACTCAGAACGACTCTCAAACAAGATTGATCATATCGAAAAACACCTCCATTCAGCATGAGTACATAAAGAAACTGACATTCCCGTACAACTTCTACAGGCCAGTTCTGATATAGAAGAACAATCAAGCATTATTCAAAATATTCGTGAACTTTGAAAAACTATTCCTCATAACAAAATAGCTATCATTGTACGAAATAATAGGGAAGTAAAAGAGTGGTCAAATATCCTCTTGCATGCTCATATCCCAAGTGAATCAAAACTTCAGGCAGATATACTCCAATCAGACTATATTCAGTTTATACTTCAATATGCTCAGCTTATCATTGATCCATATTTTGACGAGACTGCACTCATACATATCATGCGAAGTAGTATATTTTGATTGAATCAAGTAGATATTATGCGTATCAACCGAGCATTATATATCAAAAACTACGCTCGAAAGTTTAATATCACTATCATGGATTTTCTCTCTGATACAGAAGCGCTATCGGAACTCAACTTAGAAGCTCCTGAAAAAATTATAGCATTCCGAGATACCCTCCTACAAATAGGGTCAGAAACGAGTCATACCACTCCAATACATTTTTTTGATATTCTGATGCAACAGAGTGGAATACTGACATACATAGGAACTCATGGAAGTTTTGATGATATTCAGGATGTCTTTACTCTGCTGAATATTATTAAAAAGTGGAACGAAAAAAATAAACACCTGAATCTTCCAGATATTTTTTCAAAACTCAAACTCTATGAATCATATAACTATCCACTACAACGGCAGATCATAGCGCAGCAAAATAGCGGAGTGCAAATCATGACAGCCCATGGATCAAAATGACTGGAATACGAAGCTGTTTTTATACCAGGACTCTATACAGGAAACTGGGAATCCAAACGAATGGTAAATCGACTTAAACTTCCTGCTCATCTTGCTGGGTCATGAATTCAACAGGAAGGGGAACAAATCCAAGAAGACCGAAGACTCTTTTTTGTTGCTATCACGAGAGCAAAAAAATACTTATATCTCAGCTATCCAGCATGAATCGGAAACAAACCACTACTTCAATCTCGATTTATAGAAGAGATATCTGAAACACTTCAAATATCTGAACAGATCATTGATAGTCAGCAAATACAATCAACCCTCATAGAGTCTCTCCAAACTCCGCTCATAGAATACAGTCAAAACGAGCTGGATTATATCGAAGAGTTTTTAGAGACCTATAAACTCTCAGCCAGTGATCTGAATGTATTTTTAGAAGATCCACTGCAATTTTTAGAACGAGTGGTATTTAAATATCCATTTAAAGATAATCGATTTACTATCTTTGGAAAGGTCTATCATAGAACGCTCGAGCTTTTTTATCTGAAACAAAAAAATGAAGGAAATCTTCCTGAATCATCCTACCTCACCACTACCTTTACTACACTCCTCTGACAAGAGATACTCACCAGCGAAGAATACGAACAATTACTCGATAAATGAATCGCTGGATTACAATGATATTATGATCTCCATGCATCAAAACAAGAAGAGCCCCTGATGCTCGAATATTCACTCCGCAGAAAAAATATTCATTTTGATAATATTCCACTCACTGGAACCATTGATAAAATAGAAAAATCCGTTCATAATTCTATTTGAAATGAAGAAACAGAATGACAAATGGCATTTTTTAAAGAGTCTATTACACTCGTAGACTATAAAACAGGGAAGAATAAAACTATCGGACAAGTGAAATGACTCGATAGATATGGAAATAAAAAAGACGATCCATCTGAAGGAAAATACTTCAGACAAATGTTATTCTATAAGCTCCTCTGCGAACTCGATAGCGAACTCAGCAGTCAATTTGAAGTATCGTCTCTCATCATAGACTTTGTTGAATGAAAGGATGGAATATACAAAACTATAGAAGTCGAATATACCCCCGAAGAATTCCAAGAATTCCAAGAAACTATTCGTGAAGTATGGGAAAAAATCAATGATAGAGACTTTTGGAAAGAAATCCTAAAGAAATAATGTTGCTATCTATCAAATAAGTGGTATTCTGTTGATATAATTTTATTGTTTGTCTATATATTCATGTTAGAACTTATAGTAAGTAATAAATCATCTGATATCCTCAACATGCTGAAAAAAGAAGAGGATATTGATAGAATGGTATGCAATGTAGTCAATGAAATCACAGAGTTTTTAGAGCAAAAAAAATGATTCTCTCAAAAAAAAATTGAAGCAATCCATGAAGATATTATAGATATAGCCTTAAAAATATTAGAGAATAATTGAACAGAATTCCAAGTAAAACAATCTATATATAAAGACTACTTTTGAATATCAGAAGTTGATAATACAAAAACCTTACACTAAGATTCTGGTCTTTTATAGACTTGAAAACTAAATTTGATATCATTATCTATTTTTTCTTCACTCTCAACCACTTGATCAAAACTATCAGGTACTCCGTCAAAAAATACATCACATCCATAATCACCCTCTATCTGTGTTAGATAGATTTTTTCTAGTCGAGAATCATCAAGCAGTGTATTATATAGTTGAGCCCCTCCAATTATAAAAATATTCTCTACTAAAGGATTATCCCGAAAATCATCCAGACATTGATCTAGGGAAGTATAACTAATACATCCATTATCTTCATAGTTCTCATCACGAGTCAATACACAATTAATTCGATCAGGAAGTGGACGATATTTCTCTGGAATAGATTCCCATGTTTTTCTTCACATAATCAACATATTCACTTTATTTTCATCCTCTACATTTGTGGTAGTATCACGAAAATACTTCATATCTTCTGATATTTTCCAAGCTAGAGTATTGTTTTTTCCGAGTCATTTTTTAGAATCAACTGCGAGTATCATTGAAAAATTCATGTTTATATCATATTTATTCAAATATTCCCCCCTTTAATAAAGGGGGTTAGGGGGATTATTAAACAGCTACTGGAGCTTTAATAACTCCATGAGATTGATAATTAAGTAGTTCAAAATCTTCCCATTCAAGTGCTTCGATATCCTCCAGAGTTTGAATGTCTTTTTTTACTCGGAATTCAGGAAGAGGGAGTGGTTCTCGAGAGAGTTGTTCATTTACTTGATCCACATGATTATTATAGATATGTGCATCTCAGAGAGTATGCGTAAAGGTTCATGGTTTGAGTCCAGTAATCTGTGCAACCAGCATGAGGAGGGTAGAGTAGCTCGCTATATTAAAAGGAACCCCTAGAAACATATCTGCACTTCGTTGATAGAGTTGTAAGTTTAAAATATTATTTGTCGTATCTACATTAAATTGAAAAAATGCATGACAGGGAGGCAGGAGCATCTGATCTATCTGAGCAGGATTCCATGCAGAGACTATAATTCGCCTATTACTTGGATTTGTTTTTATTTCATGAATAGCATTTGCTATTTGATCGACTCACTCAGAGTTAAAATTTCTCCATTGATGTCCATATACTGGACCGAGATCTCACCATTTTTGGACAAATTCATCTTCTACTGGGAGTTCAGCAATTTTTTCTATAAATTTTGTTTTTTCAGCCATCCATTCATCAGAATATTTAGGAAATTTTTCTGATAGATTATTACTATCCAAATAGTTCTGAAATGGCCATTCATCCCAAATATGACAGTTTCTATCCACCAAATATTTAATATTTGTTTCTCCTCTAATCAACCAAATAAGTTCCACAATAATAATTCGCATAAAGGTCTTTTTAGTGGTTACCAAAGGAAACCCATCAGCTAAATTATACTGGGCCTGCATACCAAAAAGTCCCCGAACTCATGTCCCAGTTCGATCATCTTTTCAGATACCATTATCACGAATGTCTTTGAGGAGGTTGAGGTATTGTTTCATTTATTATACAGTTAAAAAATAATGATTTACTGATTCCCAATTTTTAGCATTTTATCATACCAAATAACATATACGAGTAGATTAATGATACCAAATACTCCGAATAAAATATTAATCT
>CAZFWS010000011.1:0-10883 GCA_964522625.1 uncultured Candidatus Peribacteria bacterium
TTTCTAATATATACTCTTTACTATTTATGTGTTGAAATTTTAATTGATTAATATACAGTCCTCTTTTAATTTTATTAGCTTTTTTTTCGATAATTTCCTCTTTATTTTTCGCAAAATAGTATACTCATTCATAGTATGTATCTATATCTGCTTGAGAAATTTTTGTCCTACTCGTTCTAATGATAAAATCCGCTCGACTCATGTCTGAATACTTTTCTTCTTCTTTTACTTTTGAGTATCTTTCAATCCCATATCATATAGAGCTTACTTTGGCAGAAATATAACCTGCTTCAGCATTATGAAATGATTTTCTAAAATAATCCTCAATAGCTTCATCTCGTAAGCGCTTCATATAAATTTTTCTATCTTCTTCACATCATCACTCTGCTCTATATTCTTCATTGAAAATACATTTAGATTCTACATCAAAAAATGTATGTGTCCAAGTTAAGGCATCCGAGAACTCAATAAAATCATTGAATCAATTCTCATCTGAATACGGGTCTTTATCATAAAATTTTGTTTGAAAAAAATCCTCGGGAATATTAAAATCATCTGCTGTATATGAATTTAAACTGGATACATACACAGTTATAACAAACAGAATACCAGATAATAATCATAACTTGAATAATCTGTTTAAAATTTTTTTAATCATTACCATTTCATTACAAAAATAAAGCCTTCCCGCAGTTACAGGTTAAAATTTTTAATTTTTTTGAGGAGAATTATATATTTCATCCTTCTATTTTTCATTATTCCAATCTCTCTACAATACGCTTTCTAAAATCAATCAAATCCTGTTCTTTTTGAAATAACTTTCCATAATCCGCTTTATATATATCACAGATGAGGGTTCTTCAAATATAATTCTTTATATTAACCCTACATTTCCAATCTGGTTCTTTTCAGTCCCGAGTAACAATATCATATCCTAATTTATCAAATAATAGTTTTGTTTCTTCAATAGAAAAAAATAGGTATCGTTTGGTCATTCATTTATAATAAGAAAAAATATTTCAATAAGAATTCTCTTTAATAGTAGCTGAATCAAATGTATCAATAATCAAATCTCTGTGAGATATCATCTCTCTTTTTACAGCATTTGCCATTCATCAATTATGTATTTTGTCTTCTAGGGCAGTTTTTATGTCATCCTGTAAACTATCAGATAGAGAATAATGATCTAAAAAATATTCTACCGTTTCTAGGTACATATTCGAAATCGTAAAAATTGCCAATGTAGATATCAAATTAAGATCCGAGTTATTTATAAGGTGATCTAAAAAATTTTGAGCACTTAATAATAACTGTATTCATTTATCATATTCTCATTTCTCAAAATAGGTATATATAACATATCTTAATCATCTAAAATATTCAAATAAAGGAGAAATATTCACTATCATACCATCAATACCATAATATTCAGGTATTTCTAATATATACTCTTTACTATTTATGTGTTGAAATTTTAATTGATTAATGTGCACCACCCTTTTAAATTTATTTAATTTCTGCTCTATAATGAGCTCTTTATTTTTTTCAAAATCATCCACTCTGGTATCATTTCGTAACTCTTCCATATATTTTTTTCTTTGGGCTTTACATGTTCAGTTTTGTTGATCAAAAATACATTTAGACTCTACATCGAAAAATCCAGTTTTTCATACTATAAAATTCTCAAATTCAACAAGATCATTGAATCAATTCTCATCTGAATACGGATCTTTATCATAAAATTTTGTTTGAAAAAAATCCTCGGGAATATTAAAATCATCCTCTGTATATAAATTTAAGCTAGATATAAAAACGGTTATGATAAACAAAATAAAACATCATCATAATATCATTCACAGCCTTTTTAAAATTTTTTTAATCATTATCGTTTCATTACAAAAATAAAGCCTTCCCGCAGCTACGGGTTAAATTTTTAATTTTTTGGAGCATGATGTTATATATATCATCATTCTAATTTTATAGTATATCTAAATACAGATTCTTTCAACTATAAATAAGGGAGCATAAATATATAAAATATACTAGAGTATATTTTATATATTTAGCAAGTATTTTTCATTGAAAGATTGAGAAAATTTTGTATATTATGAGTCATTTATAATTTATTAACTCCCCCCCTAATTATAAGATGAAAAAAATAATCGCAAAAGCACTGATCATTTGATTATTATTTCAAATGGTTTTTATTGAGTCTATGCCTCAAGTAGCAGCTGTTGATACAGATGGAAGCGCTACTTTAAATTTAAGCCTCGAAACAAATATATGATCCACTCATCTTATATGAGATGATGTTGATTTAAGTTTAACGCTCACAAACGATATATCATCCGAAAATGATGCTTATAGAGTAACTTATCAATTTCTAGTACCAACATGAATCATCGAATATGAATCAACATATATACCTGGAGAACGATTTTATAGAAAAACACATACATCATGAACATTATCATGAATGACTACATATATGTTCGGAACGCAAGATTTTATCACAAAAGGAAGTTCTAAAACATTTACAAAGACGTTTCGATCACTCAATGATGCTATTATGTGACAAAACTATGAAATAAAAATTTTTGCATACGCAAATGATAGTATTTATGGAAGGTGAGCGGTACCAGCATTCGCACCTACAGGAACTCTTCCATGATCAATAAATTTCGCAACATGAAGCTGAGTCACTGGACCATTTGATACTCTTGTCAGTCAATTAGATGTATATGGAGGCCCACAAGCGCTTGAAACAGATATAACGTTCTTTACAACTGCTTTAACATTTCCTCGTATCATCGACAGTACTCAATTTATTCCTTATGATATAGACCGAAGTGGTCCGGCAGAATGTCTGATTTGAAATATTTGTACCAATACTATTACGATTAAATGAAATACCCTCTGACCACTCACTAATTTTAGAATTAATGAACTCATACCAAATAATAGAAAATTTGTATGATTTACAAATACAGGTGCGACTCAATCAGGGTCTATAGGAGGTTATACAACTCAGTGAAATCCTGATGGAACCTATTTACTTGATATCTCATGAATCAATGTCCCTCTTGAAGAAGATCTGGTTATCGAATATGAAACACTGGCTCTGGCTTTTCCTATTCAGTCATATACAGGATCAACTATTATACTCGACACTACGAGTCCGATAGCAGATAATACAATGTCTGAAACAACCACTACTCAGATAGTAGAGTGAACTTGGTATGATGGAACTAATAATATTCCTGTTGACTCATCTACACTCGTATGAGCTAAACTCTACAATCAATCACTCATATATTCTCGACTTGGGAAGTCAGTTGATAACTCTACTCCAGTCATAGGTGATACCATTACCTATACTCTATCCGTAGATCTCGCTGAGAACATAGCTCTTGGAACGAATGGAACGGGTACTATTATGACAGACATCCTCCCTGATGGTCTCACATTTGTAGCACCAGTAAGTAGTACCAATTCAGGAGGTGGAAATGCACTGACTTTTTCATGATCAAGTGTGGATGCAAATGGTGATACCACTATTATTTGGGCTCTTAATTCTGGAGAAGTCCTCGCAGGTGATAGCTTACAAATATCTTTTTCTGCCTTAGTAGATGGTCTTTTCGAATGAATCGGAGAACAAAACTATGAAAATACTGAAGTCATCACAAATAGTGCTATTTTTGGATGAGTCATTAATGATGGTCTCCAAAACGCAGAATGGTGATATACTGACCCAAGTATTATTTCAACCAGTGTATTAGATACTGCATCTGTAAATATCACATCCCCTCTACCAGTAAATACAAAATACCTCATATCTATTGAAACTCCAGATGGAACAATCTATGATGCGAATAATAGTAGTTTTTTTTATATTCCAGTAGGTTCAAAACTACGATTTGCACTTGCAACAGACTTTCCAAATGTACATTCTATTCAGACTGTTATAAAAGATGCCCTTCCTCTCTTACTATGACCAAATGTAGATGCCTACGACATTGCTTTTCAAACAGGAAGTACTCTACGAGATATCGACAACACCTTAGTTCCTATAAATGATGATGATAATGATGGATTTGCTGACACAACCTTTAATGGTTTGACTCTTGGTTGAACTACTCCAGCTGATAGTGCTTGGATTACCACGTCCCCAGGGAACAATATAGAATTTGCACTCTGAAATTCTTTTACTGCAAAAACTTTTGCCATTCTTTTTAGTGCTGATGTACTTGAAAATATTCCAGCCGACCACGGCTGACAAAGATCTTTACCAACGGTAAATGCATCTATAGCATCCCTGAGTGATGACACGAATACTATTAAAAATATAAATATTTTTAATGTTCCTTTTGAAATAGGTTTTCCTTCTATCTCACTCTCAAAAACAACTGGGACATGAGAATATGAAATCGGGAGTGTGGTAAATTATAGTGTAAATATCGATAATACCTGACGATGAGATGCATACCTAGAAAATATTATTGATACCCTACCAGATCACTTTACACTACAAAACTACAGTATATCTGAATCATGATTTACATCAGTAAGTGATTCGATTACTCAATCATGATCTATTCTAGATATTCACTTTAATACCTGAGCGACACTATGAAGATCTATTCTACCAGCTAGATCTGATATCACTATAGATTACTCTGTACTTGTTGGGACTGGAACTATTATCGATGGAAATGATAAAGACAATGTCATTAGTCTGGATTATTATTCTTCAGCAAATTCAACCCCACAAGAACACAACAATTTTTGACCAGCTTCAGCAACGGGAAGCGTTAGCATAAAAGAAGATATCCCAAATATAAGTCGAAGTCTATTATCTACATCCGATGTATGTAATACATGAAGTAGTGTCGGTTTATGAGAAGAAGTAACATTTGAAACTATTATCAGTATACCAGATGGTTCACATAGTGGGACAGTATTTCATGACCGTATCGATACTGCATATATGGATTATCTTACCTGAAGTATTGTATCTGCATCATGATCACTCACTTTAGATAACCCTACATGAATTTTCACACTCTCAGGAGGAGAAGTCAGTATTGACATGGGTGATGTTATAAATTCAAATACGGTACAGTCTGAAGTAGAAAATATAGTTATTCACACAACGCATAGAACAAAAAATGCTACCAGTACAGGGCGAATCACCCAGTCTGAATTTCAATATGATACATATAATATCACTTCATCAGAAGCGAATATAGATATTGTTGCTCCATGTGTGGTGCCAGCTGCAGTACATAATCTCACTTCAACTAATAATCCAGATACTGGGACAGGACAGTTTGACATCAACCTATTTGACCTCCATATCTGAGAAGAAGCAACCTATAAAAGTACCATTCAAATTCCTGAATATACGCTCACTTGAGTAGTTGTGACTCAAACACTTCCTGCTGGTTTCAACTTCCTCTCTGGAAGTATTGATGCAGGGACAGGATCAACACACTCTGCTTCTGGAATAACGATTAATCCAGATAATACGATCACCTATACCCTCGATACTATTGCTGGATCAGGGGGAACCTCTACTGGATCTATTGATCTATATGCAGATATCGTGGTTACTTCTACTGGATCTATTACTCAAGGACAACAACAAGGACTCTCTACTTTTACATTTAATTATGCCAGTGGAACTGGTGTCGTTGAAACAACAAATCTCGATATCGTTGAACCAAATATCATCGTTACAAAAGATTATGACATCTCATCTGGTCTTGCTGGAGATACTGCTCTAACAACGATTACATTTACCAACTCTGGAACCGCTCCTGCTTACGATCTGACTTGGATCGATACACAACCAAATAATGTCACATCAGGAACTGGATTCTTTGCATCCAGTGGTGCACTACAACTGAATGTAGGTGATGTTATCTCTTATACTTACCCTACTCTTCTTGATCCAACAGTAGTCGTGGGAGATACACTCACTGGAACAGTCGATCTCACATATACTTCTGCTCCTCTCGTCAATCCTTATGAAAGAAGCTATACTTGAAGCTCAGATGATACTATTATTGTGAATCAAGTACAAGTATCGAGTGGTGGAGGATGATGAAGAGGAAGTAGTCGAACCAGACCAACTCCTACACCAGAACCAACCACTCCTCCAAAAGCTATTACTCCTCCAAAAGCTATTACTCCACCTATTGATAAAGAAAAAATAGAAAAAGAAATAGAAGAATACGAGAAAAAAAATACACTCTTGAAAAAATTAAAACGAGAGGAAGAACTCCCATGACTCAGTTTTTTACGAGCACTTCCAAAAGTACTTCCACAAACAGGAACGGCTATTTCACAAAGAGTAAAAACAGTAGCAGATGCTCGAGTAGATACTCAACTACCAGATGCTGAAAACTTTAGACTTGCCGGTTCTACTAATACAGATATCAATCACTGGAAACAAGTACTCAGTAAGCAAGATCAAGATGCTGCTAAATATATTGTTATTCCTAGCAATGGTTTAGTTGTACCGATCAATGAAGTTTCAAATGGCCATGCTGATTTTTATGAAATGATTGATGGACGAAGTATCGATGTAAATAAGTATCTCCAAAATGGAGTTTTAGAATATCCAGGAACATCAACTCAATGATATGGAGAACTCTGAAATAAAGTGATATTTTGACACAGTTCGTATTGGAATAATGATGAATGAAGATATAAAACTCACTTTCAAAAAATTATTGAACTGGACCCAAATGAACAAATATGGGTATATGAGAAATCTGAAAATGGTAGCTATGATATGTATAAATATCTCGTAACTCAATCCTATAATACCCCTGAAACTGATACTCAAGTACTCAACCCAGGTGTATGAAAAAATCTTACTTTGTTTACTTGTACTCCGATAGGTACTGCGGTATCTAGATGGATTATAAAAGCAAAATATATTGAAGAAGATATTGCAAGACTAGAAAGTGAAATAAATTTTGATCATGTAACAGCTAAAAATAAAAGACGTGTACATAGTCTCATGAACAAAATAAAAGCTATCCAAAATATCGATACTCAAACAGATATTATGAAGAAAATTTATGTCAGACTAGAAGAAATTCTCGAAATTGAAAAATATAAAAATATGGGGATTCTAGAATATTTAAAAATGAAAATAGCTCAAGAAATCATAGATTTATAATATAAAAGCCTCACTCGAATTCGAGTGAGGCTTTTATAATGAATACTTTCAGAAAAAATATTGAATATATGAATGAAACATATATGATATATGATATATAATGATATTTTATTCGGCTCATGAAACACATCTTAAAAATTCTTCTTCTCTTCATAGCAACATTTTTTTCGTCTATGTTAATCGTATCCGCATGGAACGGAATCATCGCTGAATCAGGAGATATTATTACCCTGGCAAAGTGGAATGAAATGATTGCTACCATAAACACGAAACTCAGTTCGAATAATGTATATGGTACGTGAGGAGTAACTATAACAGCCTCTGGGGGAAATGATATTGTTATCGGTCTTTCAACAGCAGCTTGAATCAATACTGAAGCTCTTACTGTCCCGGGAACATCATGTGTGGTATCTGCCACCACATATAACAGATATATGAATGGGTATGTCGTATATAATGAAACCATATGAGGAACTCCTGGAGCAGAAGCAGTCCCTATAGGTACTATAGATCCAGACAATACGAGTACAGGAGATGCTGGTCTCATAGATAATGATTATACCAGCCTCACCTACAATAACTCTGATCAAGGCTCTGCAAACAAGTCCCTACCTGCTATCAACCTGGGTGCATCAATCGCACTTCAATCGGTACGACTCTCTTGGTGGACTCCTCAAACCTATGGTACTACAAATGGTATTATACAGTGAAGTAATGATGGAATCAATTGGACTAATTTAGCTAGTGGTATTGTAAATAACACTGGTGCAACAGGAGATCAAACAGATCACAGTATATCATGATCATGGCAATATATACGTTTTTTTAATGTCAGCTGACAAAGTGCTGATTGGATTACTATGGCAGAAATAGAAGCATTTACAGTAGGAACACCTGGAACACCAACCACCCTGTATGATCATGTAATGGATCGAGGGGTAGATCTTCATAATAATGGGAATTTTCTAGAAGTATGCAATACAGAAACAACTCCTCTAGATATAGAAATACATTCACTACAATAATACTACAACTGATCTAAATCTAAATATTCATCCATTCGAATACTCCATACAAATTCATCCACATGACTCACCAGAATCATGGCTCATTTGTAATCAGCTAATGCCTCAGCAATAACTGGAATATGTCGAAAATTGATATGATTGGTTGGTTCATCGAGTATCAGTAAACCTGGTTTTTGAAATACTAAAGCACAAAATGCGACCAATCCTTTTTGTCCCTCTGATATATGTCCTACCTGAGCCTTCATAATTTCTCCATCAATCAAAAAACGGGCTGCTTGTCTGCGAAAATCTTGCTCTGTGAGCCCAGGACCATATTTTCGAAGCTCATCATATACGGTATTATTGAAGTCTAGATTTGAAAAATCCTGTGTATAATACCCTATTTTAACTCACTCTCATAGTTCCACTCCCTCAGCTTCACCTGCTGCAAGTGCGTTTAAAAAGGTAGATTTTCCCATACCATTTGGAGCAGAGAGTAGCATATGAGTATCCTTTCGAAGGGTCATATCACAAGTTTTTTTTGTCATCTCGCCATTTTCAACCACTCCTACCGTATTAATTTTAAGGATTTCTCCTCCGATATTTTCTTGCATCTCGATAGTAAATGGGGCAATAGCTTTATCTTCTTTTCGTTTATCACCCATATTATCCTTGAGTTCTTCAGCATCACTTTTGAGTTTTTTTGCGACTGCTCGGAGTTTTCACCCTTTATGAGCAAAGGTATTTGCTTGGTCCATTTTATCTTGAGCTTGTTTTTTCATTCGAGCATTATCCATATTTTCTTTTTCGATTTTTCGGGATACTTGTTCTACTACATCATAGTAGTTCCCTACATACTGTTCTACTACTTTCGTATGCACATCTAAATATAGAACCCCATCGGTAAATGAATTCAAAAAATCTGCATCATGACTAATCACCATCACAGTATTTTTATAGGCTTTGAGAAACTCTTCGAGATGATATATCCCATCTTTATCCAAATTATTGGTTGGTTCATCGAGGAGTAAAATATCTGGATTTTGTATCAGTGCTGCTGCGAGCAGAAGTCGTGCTTGTTGACCACCTGAAAATGCATCAATAATCTTATCCAGAGGAGCGACCAAATTCACGGCTCGGAGGACCTCCGCAATATTTTTATCGATATTAAAACTGTCTTTATCCTGGGAATATTTTCTAAAATACTCTTGAACATTCAGTTTTTTATCTTCCTCCGGCATCACTTGGAATGCGGTTGCAATAGTAGCTCCATCAGGGGTATGAATTTTTCCAAATTTTGGTTCTATTTCTTTATTAATCAGTCCAAAAATAGTCGATTTACCTGCTCCATTTTGTCCCATCAAAGTAATCTTTTTCCCTGCTCGTACATTAAATGTTACTTCATCCAGAATCGTTTTTAGATGCACGTATTCAAAAGTAACGTTTTCAAATTTGATAACCGTTTCATTGCTTGCCATAAATATGTATCTATTGAGTATATAAAATCGGTGGTATTATAGAGAAAAATCTATGAAATACCAGAATAAAAAGAGAAATAAATGATTTATTTCTCTTTTTATTCACCTGACTATGAATTATTTCTTTTTAATGCTAAACTATCAATATCGTCTTCTATCTGTTTAGATAATCAGAAATAAATTTTTTCTTTGTTTCACCTCTGATGAGTAGCTCTTTCTTGAATGTATTCTAACTTCTTTAGACGCTGTATATTATCATCTCAAGGCTGAAATTTTTCTCATATAACTCCTTTCAACTGTTTCTCTCTGATGTCTGCTCTGTTTCAGATTTTTGTAATTTCTTTTAGCCTTTCTATTACCTCATTTCGCTCAAGTATTTTTTCATTAAATGCTTCTAATACACCTTTTTTCCTCAGAATTTGTTGATTTTCAATACTATTGTGGAGATTCAAATATTTCATCATATCTGCAACTGTCTTGTGTTGAATATTATTTCACAGATATTGCGATTTATATGTTTGAAATTTTCTAGATAATATCGTCTGTTCTTTCTTGATGCTTCATAGCACCGAGAAGATATTTTTCCCATCAATCTTAACTCTCTTATGAATCAAGTTTTCTAGCTCCTTCAATTTTTTGGCAATATTTTGATATCATGTCATTATTTGTCAAAATTGAGATTCAGCGACTTCATCATTATGATCTAGAGATCAATCTTTCCCTGATTGCTTCATATCATCTACAGATTTCTTTACCTGTTGTGTTATACCCTTTACTCCTTGTTCAATTTTCATATATTTTGCCTTCTTCATCTCAGGTGTTTCAACGAGTTGAATCGTTCAAACATTATAAACACTTGTCCCAGGGTTTATGTCACAAGTAAACTGTGCTATTTCTTGTCCTTGTGTATTTATAAGAGATATGAATCCTTTATTATTCTCTATATTAAAAGTATATGTTACATTACCCTTTGTGAAGAATTCTGGATATTTCTTTTCAATTCATCACTTTATAGCATGCTCCGTGGATTGTTTTGTTCGTGCTGCAGCAATAGCATGTTTGGATGCTTTCTTCGTAAACAACCCTGTAACGGCCTGAGTCATTCTTTTCAAAAAATGAGGTTTTTGACGAGAAGATGTCTCCATATGTGTTTCTTCAACTAGAGCTGGTTCTTCAACTAGAGCTGGTTCTTCAACTAGAGCTGGT
>CAZFWS010000011.1:10983-13674 GCA_964522625.1 uncultured Candidatus Peribacteria bacterium
CTTTTGGCCCTACAAATAATTCTTTCATTCTTCTCGCTAAAAATTCATTTTCAATAGCAGAATTATATTGTTTTTCATATCAAATATAATCCTTTTTAATCAAAGATATAGATGCAGCAATATCTTGTATCCACTTCTCTATCTTTTGTTGATTATATGATATCTCTCCCGACTCCATTTGTGGTAATATATTCTTACGATATTCAGCTATCTCCCTAGCAACCTTATCAAGGGATCTATCAAAAGAGTTATCAAAGGAGGCATCGTAGTTTCAAATTCTCTTACTCCACCCATTTGTGTTTTTGTGAATAGAGCGTACTTGATGATTATATCCTTTCAATTTATTTTGATATGCTTGAATCTGTTTTTTCCACACAGGAAGTTCCTTATTACCAAAAAGGGACCATACTCTCTGTTTAATACTAGAGAGCAGGTTTACAGATTCATTAGAAAGATCTGTAGGTATAATAGCAGAGTTAATTTGACCATCTCCTACTTCAGAATCATTAGCAGGGTCACCTAAAGCATGAACTTCAGAATCATTAGCAGGGTCATCTAAAATATCTTCTACTTTAGGAAAAGGATCTATTTGAGCTGCAGTGTTCATAATTATATAAAATTTAAATATTTGGTATATTTATAGTTTTTATTTTAAAAAAGTCAACAGATTTTAATACATTCCCATTCATCCCATCCCTGGCATACTCGCAGGAGCTGGTTGAGAAACCTCTGGTTTTGGAAGTGCTGTGATCGCTGATTCGGTGGTTAAAAACATTCCAGCCACACTGACAGCTTCTTCAAGAGCGACTCGTTCCACCTTCGTTGGATCAATAATACCAACTTCGAGCATATCATGATAACTATCACTAGCAGCATCATATCCGTAGTGAATATTGTCATTGCTCAGAACTTCGTTCATAATAACACTTCCCTCTTTTCCAGCATTCGTCGTAATCTGACGAATCGGGTATTTCAGAGCTTTAGCTATAATTTCTGCTCCGGTATTTTTATCGGCACTTCATAAATCTATATCATTCAAAACTTGCGAAGCCTTTAAGAGGGCTATTCATCCTCCAGCAACCACTCATTGTTCTACTGCGGCACGAGTGGCATTGAGTGCGTCCTCTATTCGGAGCTTTTTTTCTTTCATTTCTACTTCTGACACTGCTCATACTTTTATAACAGCCACTCATCCATCAAGTTTTGCGAGTCGTTCTGCTATTTTTTCTCGGTCGTAGTTTGATTCTGTTTGAGATATTTGTTTTTTGAGTTCTTCTACTCGCTCTGTGATAGATGTATCTGATCATTTTCATCCAATAATAGTCGTACTCCCCTGTGAAGATACTATGGTATCTGCTGACCCGAGATGAGACATATCTACATTTTCTAGCTTCATACCCAAATCACTGGTAATCACGGTTGATCCTGTTAAGATAGCAATATCTTTTAAAAGTGCTTTTTTATTATCTCCAAATCATGGATTTTTAATCGCAAGGATATTGAGAATTCATTTGAGTTTATTCAGAATAATAGTGGTGAGTGCTTCTCCTTCGATATCATCAGCAAATATAACCAGGTCTTTTTTTCCTGCTTGCATCATGGCTTCGAGCAGTGGAAGCAGATCCTGCATATTAGATATTTTTCCATCGGTTATCAGAATTGGAGCATCTTTTAATTCTGCGATCATTTTTTCTGAATTGGTGACCATATAGGGACTCATATATCCAGAGTCAAATTCCATTCCCATGGTAATATCTACAGAGAGTCCAAAGGTTTGTCATTCTTTTACACTAATCACTCCGGTATTTCCTACTTTTTCCATGGCTTCTGCAATAGTATTTCCCACTTCAGCATCCTGAGCAGAAATAGTGGCCACTTGAGCAATCGCTTCTTTAGTACTGATAGGTTTTGACTGTGCTACAAGTTCTTCAATCACTTTTTCAGAAGCTTCCCTGAGTCCATTTTTGAGTTCTACTGCATTCACTCCTGATTTAATATATCGCATTCATTCCTTGGCTATTGCATAGGTCAGAACAGTGGCTGTCGTGGTTCCGTCTCCAGCAACGGTATTGGTTCTATCTGCAGCCCCTTTTACAAGAGATGCTCCCATATTTTCAAAGGCATCTTCGAGTTCGATTTCTTTTGCAATCGTCACTCCATCATTGGTCACCTGTGGTCCACCAAATTCTGATTCAAAGATCACATTTCGACCTTTTGGTCCCATCGTAACCGAAACGGTATCTGCAACGGTTTGCATACCGGCTAGCATTTTTTCTCGCGCACTATCTGCAAAGAGTATTTGTTTTGTCATGATTGTTGTTGATTTCTTAAGAATTAATTTTCAAATAACCCATCCCCCTCGTTCCTCGGGTACTTCCCTTAAAAAGGGAAGAAGCATATTTATTATTCCTCCCTTTTTAAGGGAGGTCTCTGAAACGGAGTGGAAGAGGGTGGGTTATCTTTCGTTTTTGAGATTAAAAAGCATTTACTTCACTACAGCCAGTATATAATCCATCGCTACGATCTTGTATTCCTGGTCTTCATATTTGACTTCATCTCCACTGTATTGTCCACAGAGTACTCTGTCTCCTGGACTCACTGACATTTCTATACTATCTTTTCCAGGTCATACTGATACCACTTCATAGAGATATGGTTTTTCTTTATTTGCCGTTTCTGGGATGTAGATTC
>CAZFWS010000012.1:0-10810 GCA_964522625.1 uncultured Candidatus Peribacteria bacterium
TTTGGTAAAATCTATGGCTCATTGAGCGGGGTTGGGCGTTTTGTTAGAATAAGGAGAATATGCTTTAAATTTTGTCCCACTTCCGGTATAGTACTTTGGTGTGGATTCTTGTACTGTATTTGAAAATGCTGGTGGAGTATAATCAGGGGTTGTTGAAATGAGGCTGACCTTATCTAATTCAGTATTGATGGCATGATAGACCGTTCTAAATAACTCAGACTCATTTGCAAATCGGACTTCTTGCTTTCTCGGGTGGACATTCACGTCTATCTGAGTGGGATCTACATCAATATGTAGGATATATCCTGGAAAATTCCCATGTGGAATAAATCTATTATAGGCATTAAAAATAGCCTTATAAATAAGAGGAGAGGATACTATTCGGTTGTTGATAAAGAGACACTGTCTATTTTTATTTGGAAAACTCACTTTTGGATCAGAGATAATTCCAGATATTTTAATTCCTATATTTTCAGTTTGGATATGTAAAATATTTTCTTGAAAATCGGCCCCAAAAACATTATATATTCTGTCAGACAGAGTTTCATCTTTTTTATAATGATAAATGGTTTTATTGTCAGCAACATAACTCAATCCTATATTTGGGTATGAGAGTGCAAATTGTTGTATACATTGGGCAATATGATTTTGCTCAGTTTTTGGTTTTTTGAGATAATGAAGTCTCGCAGGAGTGTTGTAGAATAAATCAGAAACAATAATTTTTGTTCCTTTTTCTCATGCTGCAGGACTGATCTTAGAAGTTTCACCACTATGTATAGAAATGCTATGAGATGCTGTATCAGAAGCTGTTTGAGAAATAATTTCAAAATTTGATACCGATGATATAGAGGCCAGAGCCTCTCCTCTAAATCAAAATGTCATGACATGATAGAGGTCTTCAATAGATTTAATTTTAGAGGTAGAATACTTTTTTAATGCCAAAGCTAAATCTTCTTTTGGTATTCCAGAACCATTATCGGTAATAATAATTTGGTCTATTCATCCGTTTTTTATTTCTATAGTGATCTGATTCGCTCAGGCATCGATACTATTTTCTACCAGTTCTTTTACGATAGAAACAGGTCGTTCAACAACCTCTCCAGCCGCAATTTGGTTGGAGAGTTGAGATGAGAGTGTGATAATTTTTCCCATGTTTATTTTTTACTCACGAGATCTTTTACAGATTGTTTGACTCCCTCAGGGATTTGTGAATACCCAGCGATCATTTTTTTCACTTTTGTATAGTATCCGGTGAGTTCTTGAACCACACCAAGGATTTTAAATACTCGCATCAGAACAAGCACCAAAATAGTTCCGATAATAGTTGAAAAGAAAGTCAGTACTCAGAGGAGAATATCAAGGCTTGAGAGAATCATAATCAGTAAAATTAAGACATATTTTCTATATCTTTATTTATATCTAGATTGAGGTTTTTTACAAGTTTTCCTATATTTTCTTCACCAGAAACAACCTGTTCTACTTTGGTATTTTTAAAAATAACGAGACTTGGAAGACTATCGACTTTGTATTTTTTGAGATCTACTCAAACAATATTTGAAAGAGCGAGCTTTAAAGGAGTATTTTGACTAAATCCTTTTGCCCATAGAACCGGAAACATGTAGAGGGCATCGTTAAAGAATTTTGTTTTTGGATCAGCAAATACAATGATGGATTTTTTTTCAAAATGTTTTTCAACTCCTGTTTCAGGATCTGTAAATGAGGTATTTTTGGAAGATTGAATTACCTTTTCAATATCGTCCTTATTCTTGATGGTGAGCTTTGATTCGGCAAGCTTTTTTCCAGATGCATCAAGGAGCTCTAGGGTTTTTTTATCTGCTTTTTCTTTGAATTCAAGTGCTTGTTTTTTGAGTGCTACAAAGTCCATAAAAATTTTATATTAAAAATATATATAAAAATAATATCATATTATATAAAATTAGGCAAAAATAACTTGCTTTTTAAATAATATTTCATATGATATGGCACAATTTAATACTTAATAAGTAAAAATATTATGAATTCAGATATTATTAAAAAAGTTCAAGGAGAGTTTCTTCAAGAAAATAGAGAAGAAATCAAAACTGGTATGGAAGTAGAAGTTCATCAAATTATTAAAGAAGGTTCAAAAGAACGAATTCAACGATTTAAAGGACTCGTGATTAAAGTTGCTGGAAAAACTGAAATGGAAAGAACTATCACAGTACGAAGAAAGGTTGGAGCATTTGGAGTAGAAAAAATCTTTGCCGTTCATGCTTCAAATATCAAAGAAATTGATATCATTAGACAATTTAAAGTTCGAAGAAAATCAATCAAATTTATTCGAGACCTTACTGGTAAAGCAGCTCGACTCAAAGAAGTGAAAAAAGCGTAATAACATCGTTTTTATAAAAAATACTATTATTCTCACGAGTAGTGGTATTTTTTCTTCCCAAAAACATTTTTTTTCATATACTATGGTGCAGATATTTTAACCGTTTTATACTCATACATTTATGGACCTATCATACCTCAGTCTACTCGAAATAAAAGAAAAAATAACATCAGGAGAAACGACTTCTAAAGCCGTATATGAATATTTCTTGGATCAAATTAAACAAAAAGATGCTGATATAAAAGCATTTAATCATATCAATACAGAAGTTCCAGAAATGAATCTTGATTCACCTTTGGCTGGACTACCAATTGGAGTGAAGGATATTTTTTGTGAAAAAGGAATTCCAACCACCTGCTCTTCAAATATGCTGAGGAACTTTATTCCACCCTATGATGCAAGTGTGATTGAAAAATTGAATGCTGCAGGAATGAGTTCTATTGGAAAAGTAACGATGGATGAATATGCTATGGGGTCTACTAATGAGAGCTCTGCACTTCAGATTCCAGTAAATCCATGGGGAATAGAGAGAATTCCAGGAGGATCAAGTGGTGGTTCTGCTGCTGCTGTGGCTGGTGGAATGGTGCCAGCGGCACTTGGAACAGACACAGGATGATCTATTCGACAACCAGCGAGTATGTGTGGAGTGGTAGGGTTTAAGCCAACTTATGGACGAAATAGTCGATATGGAGTGGTAGCTATGGCCTCAAGTCTCGACTGCCCAGGAACACTCACTCATACCGTAAAAGATGCTGGAATGCTGTATGATATTATGAATGGACATGATGAACGAGAAGCGACTTCACTTCCAGGAAATGATATGGTCGACCCAAAAATTTGGGAATCAAAAGATTTAACAGGAGTTAAAATAGGGGTTCCAAAAGAGTATTTTGAAACAGGTCTTGATGCTGGGGTACGAGAACAAATCGAAGCAGCGATCGAACAAATGAAATCACTCGGAGCAGAAATAAAAGAAATCTCTCTTCCAATGACACAATATGCTATTGCGACCTATTATATTATCATGCCAGCAGAGGTATCTACCAATTTGGCTCGATATGATGGGATTCGATATGGACATATGAGTGAAAAAGCATATGGAAACATAGATGAAATGCTCCAGAATAATCGATCAGAATGATTTGGAACCGAGGCACAACAGAGATGTATTCTCTGAAGCTACGTGCTTTCTGCTGGATACTATGATGCCTACTATAAAAAAGCAACTCAAATACGAACCTTGATTATCGATGATTTTAACAAAGCATTTGAACAGGTTGATGCGATTGTCTCTCCTGTTTCGCCAAGTGTGGCTTGGAAAATGGGTGAAAAAATGGACGATCCTGTAAAAATGTATCTCTCAGATGCCTATACTATTCCAGCAAGTCTTGCTGGGTTGCCAGGAATTTCAGTCCCATGTGGATTTACTGAAAGTGAAGATGATAAAAAAGAAATACTTCCTGTCTGAATACAGATCCTCACTCCTCAACTGCAAGAGCAAAAACTTCTTGAAATTGCTCATGTGTATGAACAAGAGAGAAAATTTAGACAAGAGGCGAATGAAAAGAGAAAATAATTTTCAAAAAAATAGACGAATGAATTTGTATTATCGTCTATTTTTTTTACACTTATTTTTTACAAGATCTATGCATTTTGTTTATACAATCATTATGTGTATATTCTTTTCGAAATCATTTGGCATCTCCATAATCAGCAAATTCTTTTTGCCAGGAATGCCAGGTTTTATTCTTTTTAGCATGTTTAATTGGGCACCAATATGCTTCGGTTCGTCCTGCTATTTCAACAGCATATCCTAAGAGACCATTAAAATAAGAACAATAGATACAGTTCATTTTTTCTAGAATATTGAGATATTCTAGATGTTGTCTATCATAAACAATATAGTCAGTTCTGTGAACCTGAGGGATTTTATAGAGTCGGAATGCTGTTTGTTGATAGATCCACAGACATATGTCTAATAATACTGCAGGCATAATCATCATATAGATAAATGGAACAGAGAGGATGGTTCGTATACGCGCACCCAGAACAGATTGAGTAACGGATACCTTTATTTTTTTATGAATTTTTTTGATGTTTTCTGGAAAGACAATTTTGTCTTTGAGGATTTCAAAGTGATATTCTTGTTTAAATGTTTCATATTCTTTCAGAAGTTCATTCTTTTTTTGTTCGATTTCTATAAAAAGTTGTTTTATTTTTACTTTCATATATGCGGGAAAAATGAGAAAATTAATACACAGATAATACAGAATCATCCAGGAAAATCAAATAGATGCAGATATTTGACCAGGGCTCATGAAGTATGCTATTATTAATGTAATTAAAATATAAAATTATATCATTATTATGACTCCAATAAATCCTATGTATAACATGCCACCTGAGCCATGCTTATGAGATGCGGAACAAAAGGCTTCAGACAATGAGAATTATTGTAATGAAGGAATAGATTTTAATAAGGCTCAACAAAAACTTAGGAACGAATTATATGGCATAAAAGAACCTTGAAATGAGGAGGATGTACAAAAAAAATCAGAGAAATCAGCTGATGCAACAATCAGTAATGCAGAAAAAGAAATTTTAGAAGGGTCACAGGATTCAATTTATACTCCATTATTAAAAAATCTCACAATATCAGGGCATATTCCCAAGGAGACATCTTATATGATACTTGGTAGATTATCAGAAGCAAAATCACCGAAGGAAGAGAAAATAATTTTTAAAGGCATAGTAGAAGATATGCCAAATTCATCTATTAAAGATTCTATCACAGATTGGATAGATCATAAAGTAGAAAAAGTGACAGAAGAAACATTTGAAAAAACAGATTTTTATTCTCATGCTCAAGATCTCTCAATGCATATGGATACAGGAATAGGAGGGTTGGAAATTATGCTTGCCGAAAATTATATTTCTATCCCAGATGTTAATGGAAATGTAGATATAAAACAGAACATGCTTTCTACATTTGATATTTCAATAAATCAAATTTTACAAGAATCTGGAAATGATTTTAAAATACAAAATGGAACATTAATAAAGGAGATGAGAGAAGAGACAAACCTTCTTCAAAAATATTTATTTCTCAAAAACCTATATCATCTTGACCTAAAAAGAGATGCAAAATTATGATGAAAAAAAGCAAGCATAGAGATTGCACAGAAAAAAAAGAGTCTTAAAAAAGAGGCAGAAGAAATCACTCAACAAATTAAAGCTGCACGAGAAAGTCAGAATGCTGATTTAGTTCTAGATCTTGAACAACAAAAAGAAAAGATTATTTTTGAAGGGAGGGCCGTAGAGCAATTTACATGAGATATATTCGTGACTGGAGAACTTGATAAAAATCAAGAAGGAGCAGAATCATGAAAATAAAGAACACCTATAAGTGTTCTTTATTTTTTCTATGAAAATAGAGCACTACAAATCATAATACTCAAAAATAAAACAGGAGAAAAATATGACCATATATTCATGTATCATATCACACTACCGAATACTCCCAGGCACCAATCGTATGCACCACCGCAATATCCCAGCGCAATAGAATATAGGTCACAAATCAAAACACCCAAGCAAGAGGAGGAAGCAGGAGAGATCATATGAGTGAGAGAAATCCTCATAACATCGCAATCGGAATTGTCCAAGTGACTAAAATATTTGAAAGAGGAGAGAGAAGAGATACCTGTCAAAAATTGATCAGCATAATTGGGAGCGTTGTAGTAAGTGCTGCAAATGTGAGAACTACAGCCTCTTGGAGAGCAAACAACCTTGGAACCCAGGAAAATATTTTTTTATACCATCCTTGTAACAGCACAATACCAATAACCGCGAGAAAACTTAAATGCAGAGAAACATCATAATTGATACTACTCGGATTATAGGCCACCATTATTACAGCTGTTGTCAGAATGAGGCTCGTCACATTTGAATTGCGTCAAAAAGTCAGACAGAGATATCCTAAACTTCACATAATAGATGCTCGAATCACAGGAGCCGTTTCTCATACTAAGAACGTAAAGAGTATAATTCCCCCAATTACAACAATTATTTGAACCATTGGAGGGAGATACTTGCTAAGAGTTGCCAGAAATATAATCAGGATGGTAATATTAAAACCACTCACCGCAATAAAGTGTGTTAAACCGGAGTTATTAAAATGTGTTTGCAGCTCTTTTGGCAAACTCTCTCTCGCACCAATTAAAATCCCTCATAAAAAGATGGCCTCTTCTTTTGGGTAGAGCGTATGAATAATATCGAGACTTTTTTGACGCACTTTCCCAATATATCATATGATCGCATTTGGAGGCTCATATGATATACGATTAAAGTGTGGGAGATATGCCTGAAAAAAGATATTTTTTGTCTGCATATATTCAGCATATTTAAAATCCTCTGAGATATTTATGATACTTTTGATTTCAGACGTTGTACTGATGAGATCTCATTTTTGAAGTGCAAAGTTAAAGGGAACAGTGATCAGACCATATATATCACTCTTTTCGAGCTGAACCGTATATTGTTTCGAATATTCTTTTATCTTATAGGTATCGAGTATACGCAGTGTATGATGAGGTTGATGCTGGACAGAGGAAATATATTCTTTTTTTTCATGTATATGAGCGAGATCTATATCTGAAATAATGATTCATGTCATATATCAGAAGAATCAAAAAAAGAGATAATACAAAAGAAATCGTATTTTTCGTGAATAAAACATCATATACACACAAAAAAACAGGCCTCCAGCGAGACTATAATATATATGGCCCCATATATTATGGAGACATATTCATACGAGTATCCCGATACACCAACAGATGTAGAGATGATGTTTTGAAACCTCCTTTTGTTTCATTTAAAATCTTATTTTTTATAGAGATAGTATATTTTTTCTACACAGAGCCCAATAATAAAAATAGCTATGATTTGTGTCATATTTACTCCAAGGGTATCTTTAAAGATATCGTATTTTCCACTAAAAAATTCAAATATGATCAAAAAACATGATCCGATAATCGCAGACATATATCCGATAAATCCTTTTGAGTGAATAAACAGAGAACCAATATATGCTCAGCAAAAGAGAAGAAAAAAGACTCATGCATATACGAGAGGAAGTGGAAAGATGGGAATTTCAAAAGGCACGGGAGTAAATGGATGAGAATAGAGTACTTCTATACCAAAGTGCGTCTCTCTTCCATACACCTGTCCTCATAAAAATGCTCATAGATATCATACAGGAAGTATAAATAAAAATGATGTCATGATTCCATCTATGTATTCATCGGCTTGTTTTCCTTCTTTTTTGAGAGTAATAATAAAGACGACTATGAATCATATAATGGCTCACATAAGTGAGAAATTATAATCATTACTAATAAAAAACTCAATAGGATTAATGTATTTGAGTTCACTCCATTTAGCAATAACATAAAAGAATCGAGCACCAATAAACACCCCGAGAAAATACCACAGGAGATTTTTTTGTATTAAATCGTCTGAGTAGGCAAATCGACTCGTGAGCTTTTTAAACATTCATAGGAATAAAAAGAGACACAAAATCAGAGCGATTCAGAATGTGTACACTGTAAAACCAGGAAGTATTTCAAAAAAAGGAAGCATATCCGTTTAAAAGAAAGAGAATAAAAAAACGTCTGTATATGAGTGTAGTATGAAACATAAAAAAAGCAAAGCTTTTTTTATGCTCTGCTTTGATATTCTCGAGTTCGAGTATCGATTTTGAGTTTATCTCAAACATTTACAAATAATGGAACCTGGACAACGAGCCCGGTACTCATAGTAGCAGGTTTTTTTCCTCCTGTTGCAGTGTCACCCTTTTCTCCTGGTGGAGTTTCCATGACTTCTAGTACACAGCTTGGATCTAAATTTACATTGATTGGATTTCCATTAAATTCTTGTAGGTGGACTTGATCACCATCAACAAGAAACATTTCTGCTCATCCAAGTGCATCTTTTGCGAGTTCTACTTGTTCAAAAGAACTGGTATTCATGAATACATAATTGGTTCCATCATTATACAGATAATCATAATTATTCGTGGTGATATCTGCTGGTGGAAATTTATCATGGTCTGAAAATGTTTTTGGTATATTTGCCCCGGTGAGAAGGTTTTTAGCCTTAATATTGATAATAGATCCTCCTCGACCCATTACTTTTTGAGCATAACTCACCACTTCATATGGAGCATCATCCATAATAAATTTTTTTCCTACTTTGAGGTCACTTGCATTGTACATGTTTGTATAAATTAGATATTATTTAGCATATTCTATGACTCGCATTTCGCGGATCACGTTTATTTTTACTTCTCCTGGGTAGGAGAGTTTTTCTTGGATATTTTCGGCAATAGATTTGGCCATTTCATGAGCTTGGATATCGCTGATACTTTCAGCATCAAGGAATACTCTGACTTCACGACCTGCGCTGAGTGCGTAAGCCTTGTTGACTCATGGAAAACTGGCAGCGAGAGCCTCCATTTCTTGTACTCGTTTCATATAATCTTCTATCACTTCTCTTCTGGCTCATGGTCGTACAGATGATATCGCATCAGCAACTTGTACGATAGCAGCTTCGAGAGAAATTTCAAATTGTTCTCCATGATGATTTTCGATCATATCTACAATTTTTGGATTCAGCTTATAGCGTCTTCCAACCTTCCCTCCGATTTCCGGATGTGTTCCTTCGATTTCTTGATCGAGAGCTTTTCCGATATCATGAAGAAGTCATCCAGCTTTACAGAGCTCAGGATCTGCTCAGAGATCTCTAGCAAGAGATTCAGCGATCAATGCTACTTCTTTGGAGTGTTTGATAATGTTTTGTCCGTAACTCGTTCGGAATCGCAGTTTTCCAATAATTGGCATCAGATCCTCAGGAATATTTCGAATTTCTAATTCATCTACTACTTTATTCCCAAGTTCTTTAAGAAGAAGTTCAGCTTCACTTTCAGTATTTCGTACTACTTCTTCTATTCTTGCAGGTTGTATTCGCCCATCTTCGATGAGTTTTTCTAAAGATTTTTTAGCGACATATCTGCGATATAGATCAAATGCAGATATAAACACACTTCCAGGAGTATCATCAATAATCAGCGCGACACCAGCTGCTTTTTCAAAGGCTGTGATATTACGACCCTCTTTTCCAATAAGTTTTCCTTTAATATCATCTGATGGAAGAGTAATCAGGGTTGTAGTGACTTCACTAGTAACATCCCCAGCATATTGTTGAATAGATTTGAGAATAATTTCTCTGGCTGCTTCTTTTTTTGATTCGTCTGTTTTTTTCTTAAATTTTCGAATCATTTCTACTCCATCATCCGAGTATTTTTCTTTTATTTGTTCCATGAATAATTCACGGGCTTGTTGCTCTGATAGTTTTGCGATCTCTGATAGTTTTCCATCCAGTTCATTTGATTTCTTTACCAGTTTTTCTTTGTATTGCTGAATTTCGTCTTCCTTTTGGCTAACAGAATGATATTTGTCTTCCACTTGTTGTAGTTTTATTTCTGCTTTTTTTTCTCTTTCGAGCATTCTTTGTTCAAATTTTTCTGCTCGTTGTGTCATAGATTCTGCCTCTGCTTTTGCTTCGCCGAGAAGTTGTTTTTTAGTAGATTCTGCACCACGTAATATGTTTTCACTTTTACTGGAAGCCGTGTTCACCCGTCTATTTTCCCAAATAAATGCGAGAACAAATGCAAAAGCCATTCAAAAAATAGCCCCTCATAGCATAAGTATATAGTTCATGTTTGAATATTTATAGATATATATTTTAAAAGAAGCCTGATGTTATCAAGACTTTTTTAACTCTTTTTGATGTTTGAAATATGAATGTATCAAATTTTTGTGTTACTTTGTGTTACTTTTTTTGATTATAAAAGCAGCTACATACTACTTATTTTTTGATCGAGTGCAATATATTATTTCTCAACATTATAGATCGTTCGTATTTCACTTGCTGAGAGAACGCGATCATATATTCGGAGATTATCAATGGTTCCATGAAAAAAATCATTTCCTCCAGAAATATCTCTTCCAAGGACGAGATCACTACTCTTCATGTTTATAGATGTAATTGCGGGTGATTTTTTTCGTGAACATGTTTGTTTTCCGTTTAAAAAACAGTTTACATCTTCTCCATTAAATGTTATAGCAACATGGTTCCATGTATCCTGCACTAAAGGAGGATTGTATTTTTTTGTATCGAGTCAAAACGAACTCCCATCAGATCATCATACATACCAATGATGTGTTCATGATCATGAGTTGATTCATTGGTCTCGATCTCATAAAAACAGAGCCCATTGTTGACAACTTGTGAGTATACAACTCGTATCATTTGGATAGACCCAGGCTGCTATAGTGTGTGTTGGGGCAGGTAGAGGATGTGGGGAGGATTTTTAGG
>CAZFWS010000012.1:10820-13610 GCA_964522625.1 uncultured Candidatus Peribacteria bacterium
TGTGTGTTGGGGCTTGGTTCGCCGTGAGGTTTGGAATATCATCTACGACAAAATCATCATTCACTCCATCAAAAAATAATCCGTTTCCTGATTTTCCTGCGGCTAAAGTTGTTCCTCATGATACAGCCCCACGGTTTTCATATGGACTACTGTCTTGAATGGTGGTTCCGTCTATACTTTCAAAATTCCAGTATCCAACCAGACCACCACCAGCAATAACTCATTTTAATGTTTCTCCTGTCCCACTGATGCTGATATAGTCATCGAAGTGTGATATATATGTGTCAGGAGTATTTGCTATGTCGAGAGTTTCTGCACTTATAATACTATCAATTTCTTGTATTGGAGTATAATTACTATCGGTAAATATCCCGAGCTTATCACCATACACCTTTATAAAACGAAAAGAGTAATCTACATTTGCATGAGCCTGAGACAGGATTGAGGTTTGTTTATCTGCTGGAATCTCTAAAAAACTCAGAAGCTGAAATTTATTTTTTTTCGCATTTACATAATATGATACGGCAACTTTATCTAGAGGGTCGAGTCATGAATTACTATATTCTATAACTTCAAGAGCATTATCTCACATATATCATTGATACCCAATTAGAGCCCCACTTCCATATATTTCGATGTTATTATCAGGAAGTGGTAAGCTGTTATATACTTGGTATGAAGAGAGTCCTTGTCCAATTCAATTGAGCTGAGCGAGTCTATTTGTGTCTCGCACATCACTTAAATATTTATTATACTCTATGTTTCAGAGGGTCGCTAAAATCGCGAGTATAATGACGGAAACTAATAGTTCTACCAGAGTAAAACCAGAGAGAGGTTTTGTTTTTAATTGCATAAGAGACAGTAGGATAATATATAATGATAGTATGAGTATATGTGTTTCTTTTTAAACGCAAAGCAATTTTTTACTACAAAATAAAACCACTCTCAATGGGGAGTGGTTTTATTTTTATGATTAATCTTCATCAGGAAGAGAGAATCCTCGATCTTCTCTGATTTTAGTTGCAACATTTGTTGGAACTTCTTCATAATGATCAAATTCCATAGCATAGGTTGCTCGACCTTGAGATGCTGAACGCAAGTCAGTCATGTATCCAAACATTTCAGAAAGCGGAACATATGCGGTAACAATTTTTGCTTGTCCTCGATCACCCATTTCTTCAATTCGTCCTCTCTTTGAGTTCAGTTGTCCAATAACATCACCCATATATTCTTCAGGAGTATTTACCTCAACCTTCATGATAGGTTCTAGAATACATGCTTGTGCTTTTCGACAAGCTTCTTGGAATGCTTTTGATGCAGCCAATTTAAATGAGAGTTCAGATGAATCTACTTCATGGAATGAACCAAAAGTAAGCGTTGCTTTCACGTCAACAATTTGGTATCCAGCAACAAATCCTCGACCATATGCTTCATTGAGACCTTTTTGAACTCCAGGAATATATTCTTTTGGAATGGTACCACCAACAATTTTATTGATAAATTTATGTGATGGTTTTTCTTTACATTCTGCAGCAATATCTTCTTCATCCATTTCTCGGTATGGTTCAAATGTGATCACAACATGACCATATTGTCCTCGACCACCGGTTTGTTTTGAGTATTTATGTTCAACATCGGTTGCAACATTTTTAATCGTTTCTCGGTATGCAACTTGAGGAGCCCCAACATTACATTCAACACTAAATTCTCTTTTCATTCGATCAACAATGATATCGAGGTGAAGTTCACCCATACCAGAGATAATTGTTTGAGCTGTTTCAGGGTCTGTTCGAACCTTGAATGATGGATCTTCTTCTGCAAGTTTTCCAAGAGCAATACCCATTTTTTCTTGATCTGCTTTTGTTTTTGGCTCAACAGAGATAGAGATAACTGGAGCAGGAAATTCGATAGATTCAACGAGGAATTTATCATTTACATCACAGAGAGTGTCCCCTGTTTTTGTATTTTTAAGACCAACTACTGCACCAATGTTCCCAGCTGGAATTTCAGGTATTTCTACTCGATCATTCGCGTGCATTTGAAGCAGTCGTCCAACTCGTTCTTTTTCACCTGAAGTAGCATTGTATATATATGTTCCAGATTTGAGTGTTCCTGAATATACTCGAGTAAATGTGAGTCGACCTACAAATGGATCAGTAGCAATTTTAAATGCAATTGCTGCCAGTGAAGAATCGTTTGAAACAGCAAATGTTTTGAGTTCTTCTTTGGTATCCATGTCTTTTACTGAAAGTTGTCCTTCGTTTACATCTACAGGAGATGGAAGATATTCAACAGCAGCATCAATAACCATTTGTACCCCGATATTTTGAAGTGCAGAACCACAGACTACTGCATAGAGTTCGTTTGCACAAACTGCTTTTCGAAGTCCTGATTTAATTTCAGCAATAGTAAGTTCACCTTTTTCAAAATATACATCCATAAGAGCATCATCTTGAGAGGCTACTTTTTCTACCATATCTTCTCGAAGTTCTTCACATCTGGTTTTGATATCTGCAGGAATGTCGATTTCAGTGACTTTTTCACCTGAATCTCCTTCAAAGTGAAATGCTTTCATTTCAACGAGATCAACGATCCCTTCAAATGTTTCAGCAGCCCCGATAGGATATTGAATAGCTACTACTTTATCACCAGCGAGTCGTTTTTTAATAGTATCGAGAGACATTTCAAAGTCTCCACCCATTTTATCCATTTTGTTTACAAATGCGATTCGTGGTACTCCGTATTTATCGGCTTGTTTCCAAACTGTTTCTGATTGAGGCTCTACCCCTT
>CAZFWS010000013.1:0-12465 GCA_964522625.1 uncultured Candidatus Peribacteria bacterium
GTTCGCAGAATTTGATATAGATTATTTTAATAGTTAGAATATGTTAGAAACGATACGGAGGATACTTGCTTTACAAAAAGAAGTTATTTGAAAACATAAATTTTATTCACTTTTTTATGTTGGTTTTTTAGTTTCTATTATTATATCAGTAGAACCATTCTTTTTTGTAAAAATAATTGATACAATTGAGTGATTTTATAGTAATCAATCATTTGTTCTATCAGAACTTTTTACTTATATAAGTATTTGGTGAATTTTTATGGTATTTTCGATATGTTGTAATTTTATATATCATTACTATTTTGCAGATATTAGTAATTTAAAATATTATACAGAACTCTTTAAAAAATATTCTCATATAAATCTATCTATAGAATATGGAGAATATTTATGATATAAATCATGAGAACTTCATTCTATTATGAAGCGATGAATACAAGATTCTTTTAGTTTTTTATACTTTTTTTATTTTGAAATTATTCGAAGTCTTTCATGAGTAATACTCATGATTATAGTACTGATTATGCTCAATCCTATTATGGCACTCGCATCACTCAGCATGATACCGGTACTTATTTTTATAGGATTCTTTTTTCAACAAAAAACCTATACTCTTCAGAAAGAAATAAATGATTTTGATGATACTAACTATGGAGAACTTTGAGACGCTTCTACTAATTTATCACTCGTAAAATCTCTTTCTATTGAAAAAAATATTTTTGCATGACTGAGAAATAATATTGATGAGTCTTTTACTCGTCAGGCACTTGTTTCTAAAAGGTGGTGAGTATGTCAGGTTTCCACATGATTTTTAGTTATGCTAGCTCGTGCGATTACTGTTATTACAGGGACATATTTAGTCTATATTGGTGATATATCACTGGCATATTTATTCTTATATTTTTCATTTATTGGTTGGATATATTTTCCACTGAGTTTTGTTTTTGCTCGTATGAGGCAAATTCAAGAACAACTGACATCAGCACAAAAAATGTTCAAAACTTTTGATAAAATAGCAACAGAAAATGATCTAGATAATTGAAAAAACATCAAAAACCCCGAATGAAATATATCACTGAATCAAGTATCATTTGGTTATCTCAAAAATAAATCGGTTCTCAATAATATCAGCCTAGATATCACATCAGGACAACGCGTAGCATTCGTTGGAAACACTGGAGCAGGGAAATCTACCATGGTAAACCTAATGCTTAGATTCTGGGATATAGAACAGGGAAGCATTACTCTGGATGGAACAGATATACGAGATATCAAAAAATCATCACTCCGATCACATATCGGTGTGGTATCACAGGACAATAGCCTGTTTAATATGAGCATTAAAGAAAACTTGCTTTTTGCAAAACCAAAAGCAACAAAAAAAGACTTGGAAAATGCCCTCAAACAAGCGCAAGCACAATTTGTATTTGATCTAGAAAATGGAATAGATACCGTTATTGGAGAACGATGACTGAAACTCTCTGGATGAGAAAAACAACGACTCTCGATAGCACGACTATTTCTCAAAGATCCAAAGATACTCATACTCGATGAAGCGACCAGTGCACTGGATAACAAGACAGAAAAGCTCGTCCAAAAAGCACTCGATACATTAATGAAGTGAAGAACGAGTATCATTATTGCACATAGACTCTCAACTATTCAACATGCTGATGTTATCTATATGCTAGAAAATGGAACAATAGTAGAATCATGAGACTATGAAACACTTATGAAGAATAAGAAAAAGTTTTATAATTTAGCAAATCCAGATCATTTGATTATTAATTAATATTTTTTTTAAAACTATGACACATATATGAATTATCATGGATTGAAACCGTAGATGGGCAAAAAATCTATGAAAAACAACACTCGAATGACATACAGCATGAGCAAAAAATATCAAAAATATTTTAAATTATGGAATACAGCAATGAATCAGTCATATCACACTCTGGGCTCTTTCCACAGAAAATATAAAAAATAGATCAAAGTTAGAGTTAGAATGACTCTATATGCTGATATCAAAAATACCAGAATATATCGATGAATGAATAGAAAATAATATAAAAATAAATATTATTGGAAACCTAGAACTTCTTCCTAAAAAAGTTCAAAAAATACTACAACAAACACAGGAAAAAACGGAAAAAAATACAGGACTGGTCTGCACTCTTGCTATTGCCTATGGATGACAGGATGAAATTATACGATGAATTCAAAAATTTAGCCAAGAATGATGAGATATTGATCATCTGACAAGTGAAAATTTTAGAGAGTATCTTGATACTGGAACATTGCCAGCACTCGACTTAATGATTCGAACTGGTTGAGACATGAGAATGAGCGGATTTTTATTATATGCTTCAGCTTATAGCGAGTACTATTTCACCGATAAAAAGTGGCCAGAATTCAGTGAAACTGATTTTGATCTTGCATTAGCAAAACTTGATACATCAAAGCGTAATTTTTGAAAATAAAAAAAAGAGAAGTGATTACTTCTCTTTTTTTTATTTATTTTTAACGATTTTATCTATGAGTCCGTATTTAAGTGCTTCTTCAGCAGTCATGAAGTTATCTCTATCACAGTCCGCTTCAACTTGTTTGATATCGACCCCAGTATGTTTTGAGAGTATTCTATAGAGTCTGTCACCTGTTTTTATAATATGTTCTGCAGCCAGTTTAATATCGGTTGCCTGACCTTCTGCTCATCCAAGTGGTTGATGGATCATAATTTCACTATGTGGAAGTGCATATCGATGTCCTTTTGCACCACCTGCTAAAATAATAGAACCCATACTCGCAGAGAGACCAATAGAAACCGTATGTACCGGACAAGAGATATATTGCATCGTGTCATAAATAGCGAGTCCTGCTGTTACATGTCCACCTGGAGAGTTTACATACAATGTAATAGGAGCTTTTGGATCTTGTTTTTCAAGAAATAAGAGCTGAGCTATCACTGTATTAGCAACAGCACTATCAATTCATTCTCAGAGAAATACGACTCGATCCTCAAGTAGACGAGAATAAATATCATAAGCTCGTTCACCACTTGGTCCTTTGTCAATAACGGTTGGAATCAATGTAGAAAGAGGTGTTTTTGTTGTTTTTGCAGAATCGTGTATAAACATGTTTTTTTGTTCAGGAAGTAGAATATATCTATATGATATCATTTTTTTGAAAAAAATATATATTTTCACTCGTATTTATATTTGACAGACATAGATATCTTCCGTATACTAAAGACCTCTCCTAAGGTTTATTATTAGACTTTAGATACAATATGAATATACAACAACAACCATTATTAGAGGATGATACTCTCTGAATACAACCAAAAGTCAAATTGGTAAATGTATCAAAGTATCTTAAAACAAAAGATCCTAAATTAATAAATTGAGTCGAGGCTTTGATATTAGAAATGAATGAAAGTTTTCTAAAAAAATTAGAATCAGCAACAGCTGAGGAACATCTTGAAATAGATGTATTTGTTTTAGAAAAAGTTTTTACATTACTATCTCAATGACATAATATTACTCCCATAGCTGTAAATATATTTCAATCATCATTTATACATGAGAAAATATCTGAGTTATTACATAAATATAAAGATTTTTCTAAATTTCTAGATATAGAGCTCCTTGAATATGGTCATATTCAGGATATTAATAAAATTTGAACACACATAAGGGAATATCAAAGATTAGGATATCATATTTGAATAGATGATTTCCCGCGTTGATTTAATAATACTGTTTTATTAGCTGATAATCGCATATCTTTAAATTTTATAAAAATCGATCGTGACTACGCTATAAGATCTAATATTAGTGGTATCCTAGGCGAGATTGATAAGATACTCAATATGGGTTTTATTGGAGATATAATCATTGAATGAGTAGAGACAGAAAAATTTTGTAATCAGTTAAAACAAGCCATCGATACTAAACTAAAATTGCTTTATGACAAAACATTAGAGATATGAGACAAAACATTAGAGATATGAGACGATACATTAGTACAAAAGTTAGTATATAATATACACACTCTTCAGGAAATCACACTTCAATGATATGTCATTTGAAGAAAAACTCCAATTCAAACACCAACTATAAAATAGTAATAGATATTTTAAAACCGAGTAAGTTAATTTTACAAGAAATAAGATAATCAAAAAAGAGCTTTATTCCTTTACAAAAGCTCTTTTTTGATTATCTTTAGATATATATTATCCTCAAAACAGAAAAGACTATGAATATAACGACTCGATTTGCCCCAAGTCCAACATGATACCTGCATATCTGAAGTCTACGAACAGTACTGTATAACTATTTGTATGCACGAAAACACGATGGTAAATTCATGCTGAGAATAGAGGATACTGATAGAACGAGACTGGTAGATGGAAGTGTAGAAAATATGCTAGCGGTTCTCGCAGAAGTCAATTTAATCCCTGATGAGGGACCAAACAATCCAGGTGAATTGGGTCCATATTATCAGTCAGAACGACTGGATATCTATAAAAAATATATCGATCAACTGATAGAACAGGGTGATGCATATCGATGTTTTTGTACGAGTGAACGACTCGATGCTATGAGATCTGAACAACAGGAATTAAATTTACCTACAAAATATGATCAGACATGTCGATATCTCTCAGAAGAAGAAATACAAGAAAATTTAGATAATAATATCCCATATACCGTACGACTCAAAGTACCAAAGGATAGTGAAGTGACATTCGAAGACACAGTGAAGTGAAAAATTACTGTAGCAACCAAAGATATAGATGACCAAGTTCTGATGAAAACGGATGGTTTCCCAACGTATCATATGGCTGCAGTGGTGGATGATCATTTAATGGGAATTACGCACGTGATTCGAGGAGATGAATGGGTACCATCGACTCCAAAGCATATCTTGATCCATGAAGCACTCGGTTGGGAAGCTCCTATTTTTTCCCATCTCCCATTATTACTTGGAACCGATAAGAAAAAACTATCAAAACGAACGGGGGATGTATCAGTAGAAATATATCTTGAAAAAGGATACTTGCAAGAAGCACTGATAAATTATATATCCCTTTTAGGTTGGAATCCAAAGACTACTGAAGAATTCTTTACTCTTCCAGAATTAATCGAACGATTTGACCTCTCTGCAGTACATAAATCATGAGCTGTATTTGATGTGGAGCGTTTGAATTTCTTTAATGCCAAATACCTCAAAGAAATGGAAATAGATACTCTATTATCAAAATTTAAACTCTATTTATCGAGATATGATACTGAGTTGCTTGGGTTTATTGATCATCAAGATGAAGCATATATTAAAAAAATTCTCTCTGAAATTAAAACCAGAATGCTATATTTCTCAGAATTTAAAAACCTCACCACATTTTTCTTTGATGAACCAAATACAGCTCCAAAAGATGTATTTATCAATGAAAAGATGAAAATTGCAGATATAGAGGGAGTAAAAACATCCCTACAACTTTCTTTAGAAGTTCTCAAATCACAAAAAAATGATTTTGATACCGTAGAAGATATTAAAAATACTTATATTACAGCTATTAAAAATGCTGAGATGAAAAATGGGCAAGTTCTCTGGCCAACACGCGTAGCGCTTTCTGGAGAACGGTTCTCACCAGGAGCTCTTGAAATGATTTATATACTATGAGTTGGAAAGTCAATAGAAAGAATAGAAAAAGTATTGAAAGACCTGAGCTAGTATGCTAAACTCTTAATAAGTATTATTTAAATAATAATGAATCTATGAATTTTCTCGCACTCAAAACAATGGTAGAATGACTTGTGAAACAACATACTTGTCCGTCATGCGGTGCTCATATTTCAGTATGAAATGTAGATATTATTTGAGCTGCTGGTTCAAATATTAACCTAGATCTTACCTGTCAAGAATGCGGAAATCATTCAATGATTAAATCAGAAATTATGTCAGTAAAGATGTCACCAGATCAACTTAAAACATTTTGAAGTACTCTAAAAAATATTCAAAATAAAAAACAAATCACAGATGATCAAATCATACAACTTCATAAAGATCTCAATAATAAAACAAATATATCAGATTTATTTAATGATAAATAATAGCTAGCATATGAAAAAAATCATCCTCTTTCTTATTATCATCTTCACACTCTATGTGATGCTTGTTTTTATTACTCCTGAGATAACTGAAAAATTTTCAAAAAAACTTGGAATTTTGAAAGTTCAAGAAATTATTGTTGATATCAAATCAGGTATGGGTATTGCTAGTACTTCTGAAGCAGGAGATTTTCTCAGTGGAGCTTTGGAAATTTGAGGACAAATTAAAGATGGCATAGACGATACGAAAGATAGCATAGATACCGTCAGAGAAAAAATTCAAAACGTAGAAGAAAAATACAATACTGCAAAGGAAAACTATGATAAAGTTATTACAGTTATCGATAAAGTATGAGAAATAGCAGAGATTGCTGAAAGTATATGATGAACATGAGCTACACAATAATTTTTTACTTATATACTTATGATTTTAGCAGATTCTGAAATTAAAAAACGTATCGAAAATAATGAGATACAAGTTAAAACAGAGGATAAATATGATATTATATCTCAAATTTGACCAGCAAGTCTCGATTTTCGACTCGGGCATACTTTTAAATACTATCGAAGAAAAAACCAGGTAGTGATTGATGTTCGAAAATGAGTAGAAGAAAAACATATTTGAGAGGCCTATTTAGAAACAGATGAGGCATTTATTCTACATCCTGGTGATTTTATACTCTGAGCTACTCTTGAAGCATTTACTATTCCGGAAGATCTTGTTGCGAGATGTGAAGGACGAAGTAGTTTATGAAGACTAGGAATTGTTATACACTCTACAGCAGGTTTTATAGATCCTGGGTTTTCATGAACGATCACACTAGAAATGACTAATATTAATGAAGTTCCTGTAGCTATTTATCCATGAATGCGTATTGGTCAACTCGCATTTGAAACACTCTGTTGAGAATGTGAAATACCTTATAATAAACGATCTGGAAGTAAATATATGTGACAAGTGAACCCTGAAGCCAGTAGAATTAATCAAGATTTAGAAAATAGTTAAATAAATAACCCACACTCCTCCACTCCGTTTTGGAGACCTCCCTTATAAAGGGAGGAATAATAAATGAAAAATAATACAGTGAAAAAATATTTTATTCAGACATTTGGCTGCGCTATGAATCAGGCAGATTCAGAAAAAGTTCACATGGTTTTTTTACAATCATGATTTATAAAAGCAGCCGATATATTTGATGCAGATATTGTTCTATTTAATACCTGTAGTGTTCGAAAAAAATGAGAAGACCGAGTATTTGGAATGATTCGCGAAATCAAAAAACATAATGCAGAGAGAAAAAGAGAACATAGCCCCCTCATTAAAATAGGAATAACGGGGTGTATGGTGCGTAAAACATGACTCAATAAACGCTATTTATCAGAAAATACAGAGAGAAATAGGGCCAAAAAAATAGAGAGAATAGAATCATCTTCTGGAATACTGAACTGTGATGACAAACTCTTTCCTCGTGCAGATGAGATAGATTTTGTATTTCGAATAGAAGAAACAAAATATATACCACTTTTACTCACCGAAGTCTACGGAGAAAAAATAGGAAACGAAAATAGTTTTGATGACTATCTGAAACAGAAACAAATGCGAGAAAGCAACTTTAGTGCAAATATCATTATTCAAACAGGGTGCGATAACTACTGTACCTTTTGTATCGTTCCATTTACTCGTGGGAAAGAGATATCAAGACCCATGAATGAGATTATTCAAGAAGCTCAAGAAGCTGTTGCATGATGAGCTAAGGAAATTAACCTCATCTGACAAAATGTAAATTCCTATGGGAAACAGTTTGTCGATAAGAAGCTTTGGAATGAAGAAAAATCCAGTTGGGATACCGGGATAGGGAAATCGCCCTTTCGTGAACTTCTTGAACAATTAGATAGTATAGAATGACTCGATAGAATCAGATTTACATCCAGTAATCCTCATGATATGACTCAGGATATCCTGGACGCTCATTTTGAACTCGATTCACTCTGTAATTACTTGCATTTTGCACTTCAATCATGAAGTGATGCGATGTTAAAAAAAATGAATCGAAAACATAGTTATCATGATTTTAAAAAAACAGTTGAGTATTTAAGAAGTCGTGATCCCGAATTTTCTATTTCTACTGATATTATTGTAGGATATTCTGGTGAAACAGAGGAAATGTTTCAGGATACTATTACTGCGATGCAGGAATGTCAATTTGATTTTTCTTTTACGGCTCGTTATTCTGTCAGACCAGATACGATAGCTGCCAAGATATATCCAGATGATATTAGCAATGAACTTAAGGCTGAACGGTGGCATACACTCAATAATATGCTTCTGGATACGATTACAAAGAGAAATACTCAGATGCTATGAAAAACATATGAAGTACTTATTTCTGGAGAAAAAGATGGACAATTTTATGGAAGAACCAGAAATTTTAAAGAAGTATTTATAGAGTGATGAGAGGGGATAGCAGTATGAGATATAGTGAATATTGAGATATGTGAGTTGGATAGGTATGTATTAAAAGGAAAACCAGCGACTTAGTCGCTGGTTTTTTGATACTCTTCTAATATACCTAAATTTTCTCTTCAAATAATATTAGTATATTTCTTGTTCGTTTTTGCTATTCTTCAATTACGATCTATATATGGAAATAATCCAGAAATATAAAATTTCGGAAGCATATATCGAAGTTTTTTTAGAATTACGTCAGAACTGGCATTTTTATATAATTCTTTTAATCGTTCTTTTTTACGATCTACAGAAAGATCTTCTTTTAAAATACTTTGGATCATTTTTTCTTTCGTTTTACCCGTACTAGCAGGCAAGATATTCTGATCACTTAAAATTATATCAATAAAAATATCTTGAAGTATTTCAGGATAAAATACTTCACCCGTTTCCTTATCGATTCATCCTTTTAATTCATCTAATAAAGCATTCGAAATAAGTTTTATCGTTTTTTCCGCAATATGATTATTATCAAGACGAATTCTTTCTGTAATTTTTCTTTTATATCTATAACACGCATGATGAGAGAGTCATTCATTACTCTTTTTATATTCGTGATGAGTCAGAAACATAATTTCAGCTCGAAGCTTATTATTTTCAGTATCTTCAGGAATAATTTTTACATCTTTATAGTTTACAGCTGTACTTATTCTTCTTTCTGTATTTTCAAAACTTTTATTAAGCAGTTCTATAAATCACTTATTTGATACATTGCGCTCAAATTTTCATTCTACTAAGATATCTTCAAACATCTTTTCAGTGATTCATCATTTATTTTTTATACAATATTCTCACTTTTTAAAAGCAATTTGAGATATAAAGTTCATCACAATTATTTGATCATTTTTATTTTCACATAATATTCTCATTCATAAAAAATCACAGATATTTCATTGATTAATATAATCTTTTTCTCGAATAGATTTTGAAATAGATGATTCAATAGATTTTTCACGTAATTCAACATGAAATGGAATTTTTCGAGCTATTTTTCACTCATCATAATAGATACTCCCTTGAAATTTTAATTTCCCAGTATTTTTATATTTTTTTATATCATTTCAAAAACTAGCATAAGATATACTTGATCATTGACTCATATCTCGTAAATTTTCTATAACTTTATTTTCTAATACATTACTACTTTTTTCTCTATATTCACTAATACTATCTGTAACAGAATTTTTATAACATAATGCTATTTTTCAGAGAACGCACTTATAGATACCATGACTATTTTTTGTTTTCTGGAGAAAATGAATAATATCACTTGAGTTTTGAAATTGAATATTTCCAAGTTTTTTTAATTCAGTATCTGTATACAGTAGCTCATCTTTCATATATCAATAAGCACTCTGAACTAGATCATTTACTTTTTGAATACCTTCAGGAGAAGTAATCGAAACATCAAGGAGCTGATTGAGTAGTTCTATCATCTCATCATGCTCCAGGTTACCAATATTACTGAGATCCAAAAGTGTCATTTTTTTATTATCCACTTCAATAAAATCTTTATCTCAAATCTCTCTAATAATATCTCATTGATCTTGATTTCTATTCACAATATTATTTTATACTATATATAGTATATATTATATAAGATATTGACTATATATGCAAGATATTTTTTACTGAATTGTCAACTTAAAAATTTCTCTTCACACTAATTGTTTTTCTCGTTTATAAAGCAGACTTCATGACTTTGTAGCTTCCAATTCAATATTTTCGGGTAATATAGGGGCTATGTTACAGTATGTATTGAGTACATCATAGATCTCTGTAAAATAGATATATTTTCATTTTATTTCCCAAAATGGAAACGATATGACAATCGTTCCTCAAAAATTAATTTTTTGAAGACCAGTAAAAAATGCCTCATAGATTTTTATCAAGCTTTCCTTTTGTTTCTCTATTCGCTCGATTGAGATATTTTTTTGGGTCATAATCTCTCATAGGTATCATTCAGTGACAATATTTATATCTACAGTATTTTTTAATATGTCTGCTTCTTCGATGAATTTAGCATTGAGCTTTTGGATATTATATTCAACTTCAGTGAAGTTATTTTGACTGATCGTTTGGGTAATATTTTTTTCAGATATTTCTACCATAGATTCACTCAGATCTGAACCATATACTTGTTTATTTCACATGTAGAGTGACTCTATAAGGATAGTTCCGAGTCAGACAAAGGGATCGTAGACCTTTTTTAACCTCACCCCCAACCCCTCTCCTGCTAGGAGAGGGGAGCTTAAATTGATCATGATTTGTGAGAGTTTTGGTGGTAGCATACCAACCTGCATATCTCGACCTTTTCACCAGTCTCGTTTTGAATAACTATTAATATCTTGTACCCAAATAGTTATTCAGGTATAAACCACCCCCAGCCTCTCCTTATTAAGGAGGGGAGTATAAATTACACTAAAATCAGATCCTTTTTGGACGAGTTTTTCCCCAATTATTTGTGCAGAAGAGAGATTTTTAAAATCTTTATTTACAAAACGTGATGATATACTATTACTTTTCAGTTCTTTTTTTATACTGAGTAATAGAGGCTTGAGAGATTCTTTTGCATTATAAAGTGAAACTCCATAATTATATTTCCCAGACTCTTTTTGTTCAGCTGAGTGAAGTATTAGAGATGTTATATTATCAAAATCTGTTATCTGCATAATTTTAATCGTTCCTCAAAGGGTAGTAGCTTTTTTGAGCACCTCAGAAGTATCTATATTATCCAGGACAAGAATTTGAGGAGTAAAAAATACTACTGTTGCTTCAGGAAATACAGTAGTAAGTTCAGCGATAGAGAGTTTATATTCTCGTCAGAGTTGGAATGCTATCATGGTTATACGAGGTTTAATTTTTGAATAATTTCAGCATGAACTGCTTCAATAGATTGATCTGCATTGATTTCGATGATTTTATTTTCAGTTTTTTGGATATCGACAATAGGAAGTGTTTTTTCTTCGTATTCAGAGATTCGCTTTAAAATAGCTGATTCGTCTTTATCATCATCTCGTTTTACCAGTTCGGTTTGTGTTTCGGGGTTATGCGTCATTCCTGATAAAAAGGTTTCTCCTGTCAGAGGATCAAACATTCTTCCAAGTAGTCTTGTTTTTGCTTTTTCAACAGAGAGATCAAAAAATACTACAGTATAATCAGGAAGCATTCTATCAAATATCTCTTTATTCCAATCATTTCGGATAAAACCATCAAATATAATATTTTCAGCTGTTTGCTTTTTTATAACACTTTCCATAACCTCTATTCATAGTTCTGCATCTACCTGAGCTCATGAATTCAGTACTTTTTTTAATCTATCTCAGAGTTCTGTTCCAGAATTAAAAAGAGCTCGAAATTCATTTCCCATTTCCAACAAAGTAAATCCATATTTTTCTATGAGGAGTCGTGCTTGAGTTCATTTTCCACATCATTGTATTCCTGTAAAAACCAGTTTCATATATTTTTTTATTTAAAGAGCTATAAAATCTGCATGCAGTATATAAAAAAAGGGATAAAAAACAAGAAAAAACACTCTTATTATTGACTTATTTTTTATAAAAAGTATAAATATAATGCCTACACACAAGGAGAATCCTATGAACTTTAATGAATTCATTAATTTAGAAAATTTTATCCTATGGATCTTTATATTTATGGTTTCCTTGATAGTTATCCTTGGAATCCTAATATACATTACAAGACCTATAAATCCTGCTTCTATTCAAGAAGCAAGTGATGAGAATGCAGGATAAAATAACAAGGCATATAAATAGTGTTAATTCAACGCTATTTATTTTTTTAAAAAGTGAATATACAATTTAATCCTATAATGTAAGAAAAAAA
>CAZFWS010000014.1:0-11513 GCA_964522625.1 uncultured Candidatus Peribacteria bacterium
AGAGGAGCGTATTTTGATGGTCTCTTTAGTAAAGATTATCCAGCATTACTTCCAGATATTCAAAAGGCTCGATCTGATTGGATGTTAGAAAATGGTCATGCGACTGAATATAGTCTGTTAAATCAGGCAGATGGAGGAATAGCATTTACCGGAGTAGAATCAAGAAAAACGAATAAAGATATCAATATTCAAGGGATTATGCCATATCCAGGAGCATATAATATTGCGAGTGTGGAATGAGGAGCTGATTATATAGATATACCAAATCTTACTCAGGCACAAATTAGGGAAGTGATTACTCAAATTCCAGATAGAATACTCAAGGGTTATGCAGCAACATTATGACTTTCGCCTGACGCAGATAGATCTGCGATTATTAACAAAATAGTTAAGGGATATGGTACCGATATAGATTTTGATATATCATTTACTCGAATGGGAGAGTGTCTGAATGATGCTATTGTCCTTCGAAATTTGACTATATTTACTGCTGAATATACCACTGCAGTGGAGGTTTCTACTACGAGTGAAGTATATGTACCGACACGTGATATAGTACAATATGGTGTTGTCATGACTCAAGAACAACAGCAAGAAAATAATGAATCAACAGGAGATGTAGAATCAGAACCAGATGGTGATGGTGAATCAACAGGAGATGTAGCTACTGATACAACTTGAAATGTAAATGATGCAATAGTATCATGAGGTACAGCATGATGAGCAGGAGAAAATTCTGTATGATCAGCAGGTGGGTGATTTAATTCATGAAATAGTACACCACCAACACCACAACCAACACCAGTATCATGATGACCAACATCATGATGACCAACATCATGAGGAAGTTCAACTATGACTGGATCAGCAGGTGGAGGATTGAATCCATGAAATAATCCAGGTACAAATAATACATCAATGCCATCAGGAGCTCCCTTTTCAACAATAGGACAAGTATCAACAGGAAAAGTTCCAACAGAAGAAGAGATTACTTAAAATGGTGGTAAATAAAAAAACTTTATTTTTATATAATTACTGATAATACCTATGAAATATACTTTTCTTTTAATGATATGCATATTATGTATATCTTGCTCTTGACAAAAAGATGAAAACTTATATAATCTCACAGAACCTCAGCCAGTTGATGTTATTTGATGACCTGCAGAAGGGGCATGAACTACTGAAACAATGAGGATTTCTGGATGAAAATTTAATCAATAATTCATTATTATGAAAAACATTTTTCTTGGAACACTAATACTTTTTTGTTTATCATCTTGAGTATTTGCATCATCAGCACAAGTATATTCTGGCGAAGCATCACCCGTACCTACATATTCAAATGAGGCATCACTTTCGCAGATGTATGATCAAGTATTTGATTCTATTAAATTACGACATGGATATTCATACACTTTTGGTGATATATTTATTAATAATACAAATGGTCCAGTATGACTTTCTGATTATAGATATACTTTTACTGAAAGTGCTAATTTTAATCAAGGGGAATCAAATCCTCATTTTCCATGGACGCAAGAAATTATAAATCAAGGTTATATTGTACCATCAGGAGATCGTTTAAAAGTGGTAGACTCAACTCCTCCATATTCTATTATTTATCATCCTGTTGTACGATCTGAAAATAATATTACTATTGTATATGAAGCAGAATATTATAGAAATGCAGGTCAATCAAATCAAACAGGACCATTTACGCATACAGAATTTCAACCATATGAGATTACTTGGTGTGGTGATGGTGTAGTAGATAATTACCTGGATGTGTATAGTAATAGTCAAATTGTGGAACAATGTGATCTATGATTACAAAATGGAGTACTCAATAGCGGCTGTAGTGCTGAATGTACAACAGTAAACACTCCTGTTGCATCAATTGCCATCAATAAACTAGATTCAAATACTGCAGATATAGATGGAACTACATGAAATGATACACAAACCGTTGTCTTTTGAGAAGCAGCTGTGTTTAATATTACAGTAACGAATAATGGGACTGATAATTTAGAAAATATTGTTCTCACAGATCCAAACGGAGCATCATGTGCGGGGACACCAACATTAAATGGAAACAGTATAACTGGACCATCAACATGGGATAATCTGAATTCAACATGAATTGTAGGTGGTGTACTGACACCAGGATGAAGCTTTAGTTATGACTGTACTGTTGCGAATACAGTAGCAGAATATACCAATATAGCCTTCGTACAAGCAAATGGTGTGTCATCACCAGGTTCTACTCTGATACGTCAAGATGCCACTCAGGTGCTTCTTCAACAACAGGAAACTCCATCAATCACGATAGATAAAGTAGATGTAAATTCTGCTGATTTAGATGAATCAATTGGAAATGATACACAAACAGTTATTGTTGGGAACGAAGCAATATTTGCTATCACAGTAACAAATAATGGAACCGAAGATCTGACAAATATTGTGCTGACCGATCCAAACGGAGCAACATGTGCTGGTACACCAACATTGAGTGGGACCAGTATCACGGGACCATCAACATGGGCCAATCTAACTGCAACATGAATTGTAGATGGTGAATTGATACCAGGATGAAGCTTTAGTTATGAATGTAGTGTTGCGAACACAACAGCAGCATATACCAATACCGCATCTGTGTCAGCAAATGGAAACATCAGCAATGATCCTGTAAGTGATTCTGATTCTAGTGCGGTTCTCCTCCCTGGATCATCAGGTGGAGGAGCAATATGTACATGAATCAATATCGATGGATCAAATGTTACCTGTAGTGGGAATAATAATACCGCATCATTTCGACTGGATTGTGGGAATGGAAATTATCTCTTTTCTAATCCAACTGGAACTGGAGCGACATCAGTAACACATACTTTTAATACGAGTGCATGTGACTATACAACTACTCCAAAAGTTGATGATCTTGCTTGTAGTGTTTCACTGACACCAGACAATGAGGATGAATTTTCTCCTGTATGGGACTTAAATGAGACAGCAGCATGTACGGAAACAGGAGTATTAGAACCATCACCACTTATTGCTATAGACAAAACAGATGCAAATTCTGCAGATACCGATGGATCAATTGGAAATGATACCCAAACAGTTATTGTTGGGAACGAAGCAATATTTGCTATCACAGTAACAAATAATGGAACCGAAGATCTGACAAATATTGTGCTCACCGATCCAAACGGAGCAACATGTGCTGGTATACCAACATTGAGTGGGACCAGTATCACTGGACCATCAACATGGGCCAATCTAACTGCAACATGAATTGTAGATGGTGAACTGACCCCAGGATGAAGTTTTAGCTATGAATGTAGTGTTGCGAACACGACCGTTGCATACACAAATACAGCAGCAGTTACAGCAAATGGTGCAGATAGTAATGACCCAGTTCTGGATTCTGATCCGAGTGCTGTTCTCATTCCTACATGATCAAGTGGATGAGGAGCGCGGTGTGGTTTTATAGAAGTGAATGGATCAAATGTTACCTGTCATGGGAATAACAATACTGAATCATTTCGACTGGATTGTGGGAATGGTAACTACCTTTTTGGTAATGCCGAAGATGCTCCAGGAACTTCTGTAATACGCACATTTAACACCAGTGCATGTGACTATGCAACCACTCCTAAAAATGATGATCTTGCGTGTAGTGTTTCACTGACACCAAATAATACAAATGCATTTTCTCCTGTATGGGCAACAAATGAAACAGATGCATGTACACAAGGGTGAGAAGAATGTGGAAATGGTATTTTAGAACCAAGTAATGGAGAACAATGTGATCTTGGGTCATCTAATGGAGCATCAGGATCTTCTTGTAGTGCAACATGTACACTCGGATGATGAGGATGAGGACGACCTGCTACTCCAGGAGTGATTACTATTCCTTCTTCAGGAGAGATATCATTTCAAGTACAAGGGGCTGTTGTTGTGGGTGATAACGTAAATCCATACAATGTATATAATGCTGGAACAACACTGGTACGAAATCATTCCAATAAACCTCTGTATTTTGATGAACTCTGTGTCATCAATCAACATTCTGCTATTACAGGTTGAAATAATCAACCTGGATCAGATGATGGGTATTGTAGAACCATAGGGTATCTCTATCCAAATAGTGAATTTACACTCTATGATAATGGGGCACATCCAATTTTTACATCAGATACGAAGAGTATTGCACCCGGAGATTTTGTAACCGGATCACTCGTTACAACTATTAAACACGATAATGTTGTCTATACCGATGCATACTTTGCAGCAAACTTTGATGTAACAGTATCAACTCCGTCTATCACAACACTTGGATGAGGAACCAATGTATTAGCAAAAGCAGATACCATTGTAAACTTATCGAAACTCTGAGATGATACCAATTTTGTTGGTGCTGCCGTGGGTGATAATACAGATAACTTGAGTCAAACGAGTGAAATTACAGATGCTAATTCAGTATCACAAATCACTTCAGAAGTAGAAATTGACGAAACAACATTAGATGAAATATTTGCATCTGTTGCGAATACGTCAGATTCAAATGTATCATCTGTATCAGATTTTGAAAACTATAATGATCTGGATAATGTCTATGTGATCAATGGTGCGAATTTTACTGTACCAAGTGATCTCAATGATCAAGTATCCGGTCCAACCACCTTTATTGTACAAAACGGAAATATATTGATCAATCAAAATATTGATTATGATGATAATATTGCTTTTATTGTACAAAACGGAAATATTCATATCAAAGATGATGTTACTTCAATCAAATGAACCTATATTGCATTCTCGGGTGCAGGAAATACAGGAAATATTAAATCAGATAAATCTCAGGAACAACTCGTAGTACATGGTTCACTCTATGGAAATATAGATAATCTTGTTGCGAATCGAGTTTTTATTCAAGATAATGACTCAGGTTGATTTGATGTTGGTACTATCGTAAGTTTTGGTTCTTCATTATTTCGAAAACCAGCTCCTCTGGTTTGAGAATTTATTGATGAATATGTAGCCGCTACAAAAATAGCAGAATAATACTCTCTTTTTACCCCTTTATGACTATCATAAAGGGGTTTTTTCTTGCTTTTTTTCTAAAAAAACATACATTTCATATATGATATTTTTATATAAATTTTGTTCATGAAGCGAATTCTCACTGGTATAAAACCAACATGATCCGGAATGCATATCGGAAATTATTTTGGTGCAGTTCAACCCCTGTGAGCATTTGCCCAGGAGTATGATACGACGTTGTTTATTCCAGATTATCACTCCCTCACATCTGTTCATGATGCACAGACTCTATCGAACAATAAAAAACGGATGTTGATGGAATATATAGCACTACTTCCTGAAAATGTACGAATATTTGAACAGTCAAAAATCACACATATCAACGATATTGCATGGATACTTTCGAGTGTTACTCCATATAGTCTCATGCTTCGAGCCCATAGTTTTAAAGACGCTCAAAATAAAAATAGTGATATCAACATGGCTGTATTTAATTATCCTATTTTAATGGCTGCAGATATTATCAGCTATGATATTGATATGGTACCGGTTGGAAAGGATCAAAAACAGCATCTAGAGTTTGCTCGTGATATAGCTGGAAACTTTAACCGTACCTATGATGCCGATGTATTTACTCTGCCAGAATCTCATATTAATGATGATATGATGACGATTCCAGGGATAGACGGGAGAAAAATGAGCAAGAGTTATGACAATCATATTGGCATATTTGACGATGAAAAAATGATGAAAAAAAAGATCATGTCTATTGTGACCGGAAGTGAATGACTGGATGATCCAAAAGATCCTGAAACCTGTAATGTATTTGCCCTAATAAAACTCTTTGCTACTGCAGAACAATGTGATGAAATAGCAGGAAAATACAGAGCTGGTGGTTATGGATATGGACATGCAAAACTCGAACTCCTTGAGATAATTTTAGCATACTTTGGTCCTGCGAGAGAACGATATGCAGCACTACAAAATGATGACACAGAAATACAGGCACGGCTCGAAAAATGAAATGCTCAGGCAAATGAATGGGCCACACAAAAATATACACAATTAATGAATACTATAGGACTATGAAAATAACACTTTTTTGACTCGCTGGAAGCGGAACTTCAACAGTAGGGAAGCTTCTTGCAAAGAAAATGCAGCTCAATTTTATGTCGAGCTGAAATATACTGAGGTCGTGGGCAAAGGATGAAGGGTATGCGAGTATTTATGAATTCGAAGATAAGGTCGCAAAACACGATACTACATTTGATATCAAACTCGATAATAAAGTCGCTGAATATGGAAAAAATGAAGATAATTTTATCTTTGAATCACGACTGGCTTGGCATTTTATACCAGAGAGTATAAAAATATATCTTGATTGTGAGGAATCAGAACGATACCGACGAATATTTCAACGTGAAGGATGAGAAAAACAAAATATTATTGACCAGAATACCAAACGAGAAACAGAGCTGGTACATAGATATAATGATGTCTATCCAGATATCCTCTTTCCACCTCAAGAGGAAGATTTTGATATCTATATTGATGGAACAGATATTTTGCCGGAACAGATTGTAGAACAGATTATGAATCAAATAAAATAATTTTGCTATGAAGTTTCATATTATCACATTATTTCCTGATGCATTTGAGAGTTTTTTACAAAGCTCGATTGTTTGACGAGCCAGAGAAAAATGACTTTTTGAGGCACATTTATATAATCTTTGTGATGCGTCGGTAAAACCTACCAGACGTGTCGATGATAAGGCCTATGGTATGCATGGTCAGGTGATATCCCCAGAACCACTGGCAAATGTTTTGGACAGTATTTTAGAACAGATATGAGACGTCCCCGTGATATATATGTCACCACGAGGGAAGTTACTCCATCAAGCATATGTAGAAGAATTATATAGTGATATATCTGAGTGTATTATCATCTGTGGACACTATGAATGAATTGATCAGCGAATTATAGACCAATATGTGACGCATGAAGTGAGTATATGAGAATATGTTCTTTCTGCTGGAGAACTGGCTGCACAGGTACTTATAGATAGTTTAGTACGACATATACCAGAGGTATTATGAAATGCTCAGAGTTTAGAAGAGGATAGTTTCTCTAAGAAATTCGGACGAAAAAAAGAATACAACGTCTATACACGACCAGAAATATTTCGAGGAATGCCGGTTCCAGAAGTGCTATTATCTGGAAACCATGCATTGATCGAGGAGTGGAAGTGAGAGAATTTAAAATAATTATTTAATAACCCATCCCCCTCGTTTCCTCGGGTACTTCCCTTAAAAAGGGAAGAAAATTTTTTGAATTTTTCCTATAACTTTCCTCCCTTTTTAAGGGAGGTATCTGAAACGGAGTGGAAGAGGGTGGGTTATTATTACTTAATAAAACAACAATATTATGCATAATGCACCTATTATTCATCAATGGTTACTGTCTTTTTGGGAAAATATTACTTTAGAAATGTTTATTAAATTTTCTCTGCTGTATTTTTTTATACTTTGGATAGCACTTGTTGTATGGGTGGCTCGAGATATATCGAATCGGACTGATAGTATTGTGTTTCAGGTAATATGTATACTCCTGATGATTCTTTTGACCCCTCTAGGAATAGTGATTTATTTGATGATTCGACCCAGAACCACACTCTTTGAAAAATACTATCACGAGATCGATGAGAATTTAGAAATGTTTCATAAATTTATCGAAGCAAAAGCAGAAGAAAAAAAATGAGATGGAGAAGTAAAAGATGAACACAAAAAAAAGAAAAAAAGCACAAAAAAAAGTAAGAAATAATTTACAATCTTTTATTTATAAGTATTATATATACAATAGAATTACTACATGATAATAATACATCTATATGCTAGATATGTTTTGATACCCTATACCTCAATGAACTGTTACTCCATCTAAATTATCAGTACCTACAGAGCCAGAACTTAAAAAACAGATACAACATTTTATGTGCGAAGTATGAATGATTTATGAAGGTACTTGAAATCAACAGCACATTGATTGATCTCAAACTGATTGAAATACTTGTATGGCCCCTTCTTGGATGAGAGCTCAATAAAAAAACCCTTCAGTCGAAGGGATTTTTTATTGCTTATTTTTTAGCAGGAGCTTTTTTCGCTGCAGGAGCTTTGAAAAAGCTATCGATGAGTTTTTTGTAACTCGCTTTTTGCCGGAGTTCTTCGTAGTATTTTGTTCCTGGAACATAGAGTTCTTTGAGTCGTTTGAGAACATCTTCTGATTCAAATCGAGCCATGATTTCACTGATTTCAGCATCCATTTCTTTATCAGAAATTTCTACTTTTTCCATCTCTACGAGTTTATGGAGAATGAGTTCTCCTTGAAGTCGTTTGAGTGCTACTGGAGCGACATTTTTATCTTTGTATTCTTCTTCTGATAGTTTCAGACTCATGAGGTAGTCATCCATTTTAACACCATCTTGAGAAACGTTTTCTTTGATTTCACTGTATACTTGATCGATTTTTTTCGCAAGTAAATTATCTCCGATTTCTATTTTAGATATTTTAATGAGCTCATCGATCAGTTCATTTTCTTCTTCGAGCCGTGCATTTGAATCTTTGGTATCAAGAATTTCTGATTTAATGAGATCTTTAAATCCATCTATATCAAGTTTTTTTCCTCGGAGTTGTTCGATAAATTCAGGAGTAAATTCTGGTTTTTGAGCTGTTTCGAGTTTATTTACGGTAACAGAAAAAGTTGTTTTTTTACCAGCAAATCCAGCATTGTGATAATCAGCAGGGAATTCAACCGGAAACTCTTTGGTTTCACCTGTTTTCATTCCGACAATAGATTCTTCAAATCCAGGAACGAGCATGTTTGAACCGAGTACAATCGGGTGATCACGCATAGAAGTAGCTTCAAGTGGTTTTCCATTTTCAGAACCATCGGTATCGATCGTTACTTGGTCACCCATTTTTGCTTTGACTGTTTTTTTCGTTTCTTCTACAAAGGTAGTGAATTTTGTTTCTATCTCTGAGATGGCTTGTTTTACTTCTGCTGCTGTTACTGATGTTTTCTTTTTAGTCAGTGCAATTTTTTTGTATTTTGCATCTATACTAATATCTGGAAATACTTCGATATGAATTTTAATTTTCAGAGGAGATTCAGAAATAATTTCTTTGATTTCTCCCTGTGCTACTGGCATGAGTTTCTCAGTTGTGAGTGCTTTTCTGTAGATATCATCAATAGCAAAATCGATCATCATTTTTGAAATATGATCTTCACCATATTTTCGAATAATTACATTTTCAGGGATTTTAGTTCCTTTTCGAAATCCTTGAATATCAGCATTATCCTGCATATATGCAAGAGCTTTTTTTCGCTGTTTTGCAACATTTTCAACTGATTCTTCAACGATCAATTCTACCACAGATTTTTCTAAAATATTTTTCTCTATTTTCATGACATTATGTTAGTAATATATAAATCACGCGCGATTATATGGATAAAAGGCTTTTTATCAAGAGAATCTTACTCATAGGTTCCCACACTATATTCATATCTTCATTTTTCATAATCATACTGATAGATAACTCCATATCATTTGTCTGGATATTGTTGATGATCGGTGGGGAGAAAATCTATGTATCCGGCTTCAAAGAGGCCTTTGGCATGTCGTGATGTGAGCCCATCATGATCAGCCATAAATGCTTGGTTGGCTGTTTCTATATAAGCCATGTTAAATTCTCGGATAGCTTTTTGTACATAATTGCTACACTCCGTATCGGATAAGATATTGTCTTCAGGATTTTCTGCTCCAAACACCTGTTCTCGTGATGCCTGAAGTGCACGTATCATCTGACTCGTAATAGGTTGTCCTCATAAAAATACTCATGCGGCTACATTTTCTATTTTTTGTGCAAAATCCTGACATACATGATTATCAGGTTCGATGAATTTTGCTATATTCAGCAGCATGACAATAGATTTTTCTCGGTTTCATGATTTTCACTGCATAATGGCTGCCAAAATTTTAGCACCCTCTACGCTGTCCGTATTGGCACTGGCTATCTTATAGTAGAGGGATGATTTTTCAGGATTATTATCATAATAATAGTATATAAAGGCCAGATGAAAAGGAATCTTGTATGAATGACAGGGGTTGATGTATTTTTCTTGTGACCAGATTTTTTGTAAATTATCCTCTTGGATAATGGCCTGAATTTTGATAGGGTCACAAAAATTTTCGATTCATTTTTCTCAGAGTGCTATAGCTTGCCCAGTATACTGAGCATATGTTTCCTCAGATGTATCGGTATCGGATGAGTGAGTATTTGGAAGTAAGAGTTGACCAATAATATAGGGTTGTTCAAAATATGGATTGAGATCAGTAATGAGATCAATCATGGCAAATAAATACTTTTTGTACTCTGATCACATGACATTTCCCCCAATATATTGAATGGTATCGATCCAATAGGTGTCAGCAATCATATTTTTAAATCCAAAAGACCCAGATTCTGCTGTTTGAGAATTGGGGAGATATTCAGGGTGATCAATAATCTGTTGTTGCGCTTCGAGAAAAGTACTATAATTTGATTGGTTGATATACCAAAATCAGAGAGAACAAAGGAATATGCTGATTCCTATAAGCAATGGTTTCATGTGTTTGTATCAAGGGTTAGAATGATTTATATATGGTCTCGATTTATGTCGAGAGAGGGTTTTTCGCTGGATGCTATAATATGCATTCGACGTAATTTTCACTCTCATCTACTTTCTGTGTTGATATGAGGGTCATTCAGATCCGTCACATAGGAGTGGATTTTTTTGCGTTCATATGAGGTAAAAAATGGGAGTTCTATAGAACTTTTGGTTTGTTTCGCCTGAGCTATTTGTGTTGCGATAAAGTCGAATAATTTTTCGTCTTTTGTTTTTATATAGTCATTGACTTCGAGATGAATTTTTACTCTTTCTTCTAGTGTCGTATGAATCATGATTCTGAGTAAACATTGTATATCTATCAGGTGTTTACCGTGTGGGCCAATCAGCAGATGAGCATCATCACTTTTTATATGAATCAGAAAAATACCTGGATCTTGTTCATGGGTTTCAATACTGGTCCAATGGACTCATAATAGCTTGAAAAACTGTTCACAAATGTCTTGGATTTTTGCTCTCAACAGAAGTGTTTTAAGAAATATATTTCTTTGGGAAAAGAGTACCAAAAAAACATATTTTTTCAAGTTTTTATAGTATCTTTTGACTTATTTGCAAAAATTTGTATCTTTTGTGCATATTTTTGTTTATTTACTCAGATAATTCGTAGATGACCCAGACCAATAAAGTTGATGATTATTACGCAAATGTGAATGATGCATCGAATACTCCAAAAACATCTTCTGCTGCAAAAAAACCTATTCTCAAAGCGAAAAAAAAGGTTATTAAAAAGGTAGAAAAAAAAGAA
>CAZFWS010000015.1:0-11427 GCA_964522625.1 uncultured Candidatus Peribacteria bacterium
GTAGAATATAATTACTTGCTCATAGTTTGGAGTAGTGTCTGGACTATAAGGCTAGGATAAGATACTAATGCCCGTTCCATTTTTTATCGACTTCGTGTGAAACTCATGAAAGAACAAAGGTCTTACAATATATGACACTACTCATTGTATAGACTGGGATTATGATGAAAAGCTGTTTATTTAATAAGCAGCTTTTTTGTTATTTCATCGCATAATACCTCTCATACTTTTCACTCATTCAACTCTTATCAAACCATTCAAGCATCTCAGAATCCTCTGGGAAATAGAATATATTTGGAATATCCTGGGGAATAGTAATGATTTCTCAAGGAATATAAGTGTTCATAATATCTGAAGCTCAATCAAAGGTAGTGACTTCCACTCTACCCGAGAGGAGAGTAAATCGTTTCTCTACTGAGTAAGTCTTTCAGCCTCTATAGTTTCCAGCTTTAGTAAATATATTCAAAACTCTATTATTCTGTAAATCGAGTTTTGCTAAATATCATGAAGTATTTGTCTTTTCTGTTACTTGCATAGATTTCTTTGTTTTAAAAATGGAGGAAGGGACGGGATTCGAACCCGCGGTGCCGCAGAACGACACACACGCTTTCCAAGCGTGCGCTTTCAACCACTCAGCCACCCTTCCAAATAAAAAAAGCACAAAAAATATATTTTCTTGTACTTTCGGACCCGCTTTTGGGTAGTTACCACCTAAAGTTATACTTGATTTTATCATTGTTTACGGAGTGTTTCATCTCCGAGAGGGTCTTGCCAAAATGGTTCTTCCTCCAGCTTGTTCGTTGATAGCGAACTCGAGTGCTTTTAACAGAATTGATAGTATAGGATTTTAGGTATTTTGCAAGTTTATTTTACCTGTTGAGTAAAACTTTGTAAGCACGGGGATTTTGTATCTTAGCCGCAGCTAGAGCCTTTCATTGACTTGTGAATATTGGTGCATTTAATCATAGCTCATTTCTCATATTTTCAATGATATTATTTCCATCTATTTCTGAGTCATTATCAATGAGGAGTTCTATCTCGTATCTTGCTCATAACTCAAAATCGTCTATATCAAGAGTGATCTCATATCACATATATAAATAGGTGTATTTTGTACGATGAGTGGTTATCGATACTATTTTTTTAACATCGGATATTTTTATATTAAATCTTTTTAATTGTTCGTTAATTTCTGGTATCGTTTCATATTCTTCAGATCTATCGAGTTGAGTTTTTGAGTTAGTTTGTTCTATCTTAAGTTCATAGTTTCCATTTCTTTGCCTCAGGTGGTAATAATTTTTAAACAAAATATATTCATCAGTATCAAAATACTCATCAAGTATTTTTTTTGTACTGATAAAATTACATTTTTCTTCTATGATTTTCAGGTCATGATTAGTAATATCATACTTTTTTTCTATTTCGATTTTCATATTTTATTTTTTTACGTTTATTTTACCTCTCAAATCAACTTCAAAGCCTCTGTTTTGTATTCATCTTCTTTTAATTCTAAATATAGAGTTGCTTCATCAATAATATCCTGAATTTTTTCTCGTTCAGATTCGTCTAGATTTGGTGATTGAAGATACTCGATAATATAGTCGAGGGTATCAAACTGATCATTATTAAGCGCAGTTTCGAGCTGTTCTAAGTAGTTTTTATTCATATTATTTATTTTTTTTAATAACGATATCCATCAGGTGTTTTATTTTTATAAAGAATATCTTCTATTTGCTGAATAGTAAGATCGCGTCTATTTTTGAGTCATAATTTATCCATTTCCTTAGAGTATTCCGATATCCATATACTAATCGCTCGATTTTTACTGAGAATCCCGTCTATGATGTAGGATTTATATTTTCGTCGAGCTAAAATAATCTGTATCCTATTATTATAGCACAATTCTTCATTAGTAAATTCTACTATTCATCACTCAGGTTCCTCGAGGACAGCAGTTTCAGTCATGGGGGTATTATAGGGAGGATATAAAATTCCTTTTTTATATCTTTATTTAAATTCAGTACAAAAGTGAGTGGTAGTATAGATCTGTATCCAGCCGTTTCACTCATCTTTGAATGATAATCATAAGCCCATATATTGCAAATATGGTGATACAATTGTTTTATAGTGAGCATTCTGAGGATAGGGAAGTCATTTCTCAGCAGCATAAAAATCAAATATCTGTTTGAGGGCTGTGCTGGCCTTTTCGGTACAGTTTCATCCATCTGGACAATAGTAGGAATGGTATCCGGTATTTTCTACACTGGTAGTTCTTCACGAGACTCTACACTTAACTCATCTGTCCTGAAACCACTGTTCGATGATAGGGTAGTTATACCAACCATCTCCTATGTTTCTTTCATGTGAGATCTCTCACCTCTTATGCATGATATTGGACCACTCACGGGCTGTGTTTTCGAGCCTACTGTCTGTTATAAATCATGGCAATCCATCAGATGCACGATAGTCATTATAATATTTTAGCCAGTTTGCTTTGAGGATATCTCCATCTACAAAGTAAGCACTATAATTTGGTTCTGGAATATCTCTTTTGAGATGTGGAAAATCAGCAATGTTTTTTTGTAATCATTGTATGAGATCATACTTTGAATGAGTGGCTGATATTTTTGTATTTATGAAGCTGAGTTGATTGAGAAGTTTGGTTTTGAGTGAGGGCTTTTTTTGTATAGCCTGGGTTATTCTTTCAGTGAGTTTTTGTAGGAGTATCTCATCCGTCTGATTGAGACCATGAACAGGAACAAGAGAGACACCATATAATGCTATAATAGCAAAAAATATCATTATTCTTTTCATAATTGAGATATATCAAAAATTAAAAAAAGAGGAGCTAGGAGGAATGATACATAAAAATCGTCTTTTTGCAAACGATTCATATGTGAGAACGACTGTTAAAATATTTAGTTACTATTATTTAGAATTGATTATTTATTTATGTTATATATAATATGTATCGAAAATACAAACAAAATTCAATTATCAAAAAAAGAGGTATAAAAGTGAATAACATAGAGATTACATATACACCCCAACATGCATCAACACGATTTATAATCATTTTGAATAATGATGTTATAATTCATTCTCATGATGCGAATTCTCTTTCAAAAAGCCAAAGAGAAAACATTATTCGTAATAGAAAAAATGCTTTTTTTCGTAAGAATAATAGTACTGAGCCATATTTGAATATGGTTTCTAAGAGAGTAGGAAAGACGGATATATTTATGACAATGGGAATGATCTTTATTCCAAATTCTCTTGAGAGAATATCTGATACTGAATATGTTATTCGGGCACCTTTAGACACAGGTGATATTATGACTTATATTCTAGACTTTGAAACATTAGAAGCTTATATTCCATAATATTTATTTTTAAAACGAATAAAAGCCCAAGATTAATCTTGGGCTTTTACTTTCTCTAAAATTTCACTGATATTACTATATCGCTCACTAAAAAATCTCTTTCCATCAAAAAAGTTCTGAATTAAAAACCTATTATAGTAGTCAGATTCGCTATTCCACATATCTGGCAAGAGTGAAAGTCATGTTTGGTAGAATATTTTTGCGTGGCTGGGAAATCATTCTCATTCGAGAATTTCTCCACAATAAAAATAGTTCTCTATAGTTGGATAATTTTCCACTAACATATCGCATGATATACTGCTGTCAGGATCATATACCACTCGAGAAATATAATATTCTTCTGAAGCATATGATTCGTAGTGCTTCCCAGTATCATATTCTCAGATTCTATAAAAATATTTTGGAAGAGGAAAGTGTTGAATAGCGAGGTGATGGTCTGATTTTTTGTTATATATTTCTGCTATATACAGAGTTGATACCGTAAAAATACATATGACCGAAACAACACTCCAAATAATGCGTCATACATATTTACTACGATAGTAGGCAATATTTTTTCATACGATCAGATGAAATAGTATTCATACTATGATCCAATGAATCACAGAAGCATAATTAAATATGAGAAAGAGAGCAAACAGGAGTAATGAATGGCAGTATATATCTTTTTTGATATGTTTTTTGAAGTGATCCCCGAGATATGCCAACGTTCATATTCATAATAACCCGGTCGCTTGCCATATGTTTAGAAAAATATTATGTGGACGATCGGCTCGGAATCATATATTTTCAAATATATAGAGATATTCTGATTTAAACAGATCAAATTTGAGCTGAAGTGTTTCGAGTCATGTTCCGAATAAAATTATTTTTATATCTGAAAAAATAATACTCAACGTTGTCTCCCAGATAAAAAAACGGGATAAAAATGAATGGACTTTTACTCCGAGACCAAAGGTATATAACACCCATGCAATAATACATCATCATATGAGAGCAATACAGAGCAGTTGTTTTTTCGACATGTATTTTTTGATTTTCCAGATTCAGTAGCAAAATACTATGACAATAGCCCATGCTGATTTAGTCAATAGCAAAGTAATGACTAACAGAGCGTATAAACATACTCTCTTCAGAGTATGAGATACAAGACCTAGCAGAGGAATAAGTAGCAGTATGTATCCAGCTAAATAATTTGGATGACCAAAGCTCCCAAAGGCCCGATTGGATAAATTACCATAATCAAAACTAGGAGAAAAATACTCAAAAAGTGCTCATGCACAGATGAGAGGACTGCTATATATGATCCACTTTAGCATGGATTGTAAGGATGTTTTTGAGCTGTTGTGTAAAAAAATACTTATACACAAAAGCGTATACATAAATATCATCCCATGTCATTTACTCACTCATCCCACTAGCGATGTCAGAGGAGATAGAGAAAATACCGTGCTGATAATGAGAACTCATAAGAGTGGAATGATGTATTTTGGCACTTGTATATTTTTCTGAGTGATCAAAAAATATATAAAAAGCACCTGTCCCCAACAGATAAAAAATACTGTTTTACTGAATTCATAGGTTCCAGAGATATTTGGAATGAATGACCATCCAAAGATATCATCGATACGCGCAAATATCAGACTGGTAAGAATACATCCGGCCATGAAAAAATACTGTAGCATTTCTTTTTTTAAGTTGAATATAAGAATATCTTAGTTATACTGAATACCAGAATAATTCTTGAGCTATCTTATATGAAAAAATGAATATATATACTTTTTTTTACTTTTTTTCTCACTTCATGTTTCAATGATAATGCTCAGGTAGTGGAACAAAAAGAAGTGTGAACCATTGATAATCCCCAAGTTATACTCACTCTCGGAGATAGTCTAACAGCCTGATATGGTCTCTCAGGAGAGGAGAGTTATCCATGACAACTTTCAGATCGATTAGAAAGTTCATGATATCATTATGAAGTGATTAACGGTGGAGTCAGTGGAAATACTTCAGCTGATTTATTATCACGAGCAGAATTGTATCTAGATCAAGATCCTAATATAGTGATATTAGTGATCGGATGAAATGATGGTTTAAGAGGAATGTCCACAGAAGCACTTGAGAAAAATATTTTAGCTATTGCCGATATATTTCTGGATCAAGGCATCCCAGTTGTGTTAGGATGAATGGATATTCCGATCAATTTGGGATTGAATTATCGAAGAGAATTTAGAGCAGTATACGATCATGTAGAGAATGCTCGAGACAACATATATCATATGGAAAAATTTCTTGAGGATGTTATAGGAGTCGCAAAATATAATCAACCAGATCGTATTCATCCAACAGCTGAATGATACAGTATTATCGTAGAAAATCTGATGAAATTTTTAGAAAAAAATAAGCTTATTTCTCAATAAAACCATTTATGATACATATTGATAAACTGGAAAAATCTTTTTGAACATCTCATATATTTACTGGAGCAGATCTGTCCATAGGGGCAGGAGACTTTATTGCACTTGTATGACCAAGTGGGAGTGGTAAATCAACATTTTTACATCTTGTTTCATGAATCGATCGTGAATTTCAGGGGGGAATTACGGTAGATGGACAAGATATTTCAAATCTGAGTTCTGCAGAAATAACGGCCTATAGATGATCGAATATATCCTATATTTTTCAGAATTTTCAATTGATAGATAATCTGACTGTCAGTGAAAATATAGATCTTATTATCGAAATGAATCAGCTTGAGCGAAACTTTAGCACAGCAGATATCCTCAATATAGTTGGACTGTCTGATAAAGCAGATACCTATGTTTTTCACCTGAGTGGATGAGAATCACAGCGAGTAGCGATTGCTCGCGCATTTGTTGGAAGGACTAAAATTCTCCTGGCTGATGAACCAACCGGTGCTCTCGATAGAGAGAATAAAATTATTATCATGGACCTGATTACCAGTCTCCATAAAAAAGTTAGCAATACTATTGTTATGATTACACATGATAGTGAAGTAGCATCACTCGCAGATGATGTGTATACATTGGAAAACAACACTTTTAACAAAAATAAATAGTATGCATCAAAAAATACTCAAAACATTTTTAAAACAGGGAACGAAGTATTTTGTTTTTGTTTTTATTGCTGTATTTTTGAGTCTATTTTCCTATATGTTCTCATTGAATATGACATTTTCTCTTCAGGAATATTTGAGTGATCAGGTGAAACCTTTATTGTGATGAGATATAGTTCTTTCAAGTCAAAAACCGATTGATATTGATCTCGATACTGATTATCCAAATGTATTTATAAGCAGTGAATCGGTTGAATTTGATTCGACACTTTTTATTGATGGGAATCCAAAATTATATGAATTTTTATATTTTGGAGAAAATTTCCCACTCTATGATACTTTTCAATACCAGACTATTAACACAGATTTATGAGTCATTCTGAATCAGGAAACATATGATTATTTTGGAGAGAGTATCGATGTATTCGGTAAAAAACTTCCTATTTCGGGGATCATATCTGAAGAGCCTTTATGAGAATTTAGCTTGTATACGACTCCAAAAATCTATATTCCAGCCATTCACATTCCTGCAGATGTTGATGAGACCAATTCACGAGTGTTATATAAAAAATACTATCGTTTTACTGCTGATTATAATTGAGCACTCGCTGAGGAAATTAAAGAAAAATATCGACAAGATGGATTACGAATCACGAGTTTGAGTGATCGAAATGAAACGATTGGAAATATAACCGATCGATTGTATCTCTTTATCCATGTATTTAATATTTCTATTATTTTGCTCAGTTTTTTTGTTATACTGATTTCAATGGAGACATTTTTTAAAAAAATAACTTCAAAAATAGGCTTACTTCATGTTCTAGGTATGTCTAAATGATATATTTTATGACTCGTGTGCTTGAGTATAATAGGAGTATTTTTAGGGGCATTTCTTCTGGCATTTCTTGGAAATATTTTTGCTTTTGAATATATGTGAAATGCATATGATTTTTTTGGTTTTTATCCTCAAACATTCTGAATATGAATCAGTATCATGATAGTATTATTATGTGTATGAATCAGTATTCCAGTGTATAAGATTTACGAAAGTCCTATCTGAGTATTATTAAAAAATTCGAGTGATTTCTCGCGTTTTAATACTGTGACGAGTATGATATATTTATGTTTATTCTTGCTTGGTTTTGTGGTGATATCCTTCATATCAGGGATATCATTTTTAACTTCATTGATATATGGCTTTATTGGTATTTTATTGCTGGTATTTTGGTATTTTTCTATTACTGCCTGACTCCGATGATGCTATCAAATAATACAAAAATATCGGACCAATTTTTATATATTTGATGCACTTCGCTCAACGATAAAACCAGGAAATATATCATTTTTAGTCGTATTTCTCAGCATCGTTTCTTCGTTGGCATTGTTTATATTTTTTGTATTTTCTGGAAGCTTTTTGACCTATTTATCTGGATTAATTTCATGAGGAAATAATATGTTTATCGTGAATATTCAGCAGAATGATAGAGAAAATTTGAGTACATATTTTGATGATGAGCAGGTATTTGAGATTATCAATGCTCGTATTGATCAGATTAATGGACAAAATTTAGCAGAATTTTTATGAACAGATCGGGTATCGCGTCGATTTTCACGAGAATTTTTCTCGACTACCTATAACCTGAACGATCCTCTGGTATCAGGAAGACCATTGGAAAGTGGAGGATTGTCAGTGGATGCTGAATTTGCAAAAACTTTATGAATTCAGCTGTGAGATACGATAGTTCTGAATATTGCTGGACTCAAAAAAGAGCTGACGATCATCAATACACGTAGGACAGAACAAAACGGAACGCAACCATTTTTTTATTTTCAATTGGATAGTGCTGATTTTGAACGCTACCCAAAAACATATTTTGCTTCTTATAAGCAATCCGATTATGCGGATGATTTTGATACCCAGTTGCAACAATCAACAATATCACAGTTAACATTTATAGATATTAAAAGTATTACAGAGCTTCTGCAGGGAGTAGCCAATAATATTATTTTGATAGTATATATATGTATGTGATATATTATCATATTTTGTGTGATGAGTTTTCTCAGCTCTATTGAATTTTTGTCACAATTTAAACAAAAAAAGATGACGATACTCTCTACACTCTGATGAGATAAAAAATCCCTACAACAGGCTGGACGTATAGAGTACATGTATTTAGTGGCTATTGGTTTTTTATTTAGTTGAGTATTTGGAGTGCTGAGTATAGGGGTACTGTTTTATTTTATAGATTTTTTTACTCTCGCATCCATCTATTTATATATCGCATCGAGTATATGAATCATGTGGATTATATGAACGGTTGGGATGATATATTATCACTATAATAAAAAAGACTCATCTACTGAGCTATAGAGGTTTTGACTCTGTAGATAAAATTCATATACTTCGATCATATTATTATATAATTATATTTTGGATATGAGCTTTAAACAAACCGTTGCAAAAATACGAAACTCTAAAAATGCACGAATGGGGATTATCGCATGATTGATTCTTATTGTGTTAGCGCTTATTTTATTTTGGGGAAAAGCAAAAACAGCTCTTTGGGCTATTTTGATCGTACTTTTAATTGCTTTTGGAATTGAGGGATTTGATTATGATATTGACCTATGAAAATTCTTTGAAACAGGAAGTTATCAAGAATCACGAGTAGAAAATATCAAAGATAGTGAATGAAACTCTATTCGAATGATTACGGGAACCTGTAATAGTAAAGAATTTGACTTAAATTGTGCTGATTTTGCCACTCAAACAGAAGCACAAGCAAAGTATGATAGTTGTGCAACAGAGCTTGCGAATGATAATCCAGGGATAGATATGAATAAAATTGATATCTATGGCTTAGACGGAAATAACAATGGTATTGTGTGTGAAGCACTTCCACAATAGTTAAATATTTTTTAAACATATACAAAAATTATGGATATAACATCAATGATAGGAGGAATGATAAGTGATGGTTTAGTAGATAAAATTTCACAAAAAACTTGAGTTGATGCAGGATCAACTCAAAAAATGGTTACTCAGGCTCTTCCAATGATTCTCAATCAACTCAAAAATAATGCTGCTGATTCAAAAGTATCTGCAGATTTAGAATCCGCAGTTGAAGGGAATGATGGGAGTATTTTAGACAATCTCGATACTATTGACCTGAAAGATGGATCAAAAATACTTCAGCATATATTTTGAGGAGATCTCTCTGAAGTAACAGAAAAAATTTGAAATAAAGATGTTCTTGCTGCACTCGCTCCAGTCGTTATGTGAGTACTCTGAAAAGCAAACTCAGATCTCTGACAATCAGCCCTATCACTCTTATCATGAGGAAATATAAATGATATTGCAACCAGCTTTATTGATAAGGATGGAGACGGAGATGTGAAAGATGATCTTATGAGTATGGGAATGAACTTTTTAAAAAAGAAATTCCAAGGAAAATAAACATTTATTTTAATAATTTTATGATCATGAAAGAACTCCACCAAAAAGCACTCGAAGCTTATGTTAAAATGCTAACGATTCATATTGATACAAAAACAACGGATCCCGTATTTCATCCAGCTACAGAAGAAATGTATGAAACACTCTTCGAAGTAGCGCATAAAACAGGGGAGAAGTATGTTGATCTCTGAGGAACATTAACCGATACTTCACTCGAAGAGAAAAAACAATTGACTAAAGATATTCTCACCCAATTAAAAAGTGATATAGAAGACTATAAGAACAATAATGATATCACTCTCTGAACCGAAGATCTTCTTGGTTCACTCGCAAATAGTTTGGAAGATGCTGAAGGAAATGCAAAAGCATTTTTGAAGTAAATAAAAATCATCTCATAAAGAGGTGATTTTTATTTTATAAATATATATGTTATAATAGAATATATATATTTTAAGTATGATTCGTATGCTAGAATGAGGAGAACATATTAATAATAATGATGAAATAAATGAGGTATCTCAAGTGCCAGAATCTTTTAAAAATCCTAATATTCCAGAATCTTTGAAAAAGCCAGGATGATGACCTATTTTTATTATGGATTGAGGATGACCTGGATGAGGAGCATCTATGGCTGCAGAAATATATGCTTATTTAGAGGCAGGAAATGAGATACCAAAAGTAATTATTGGATCAAGTATATGAAGTATGATTGCACTATATCTACAATATAATGTAGATACAAAAATTGCCCCTTTAGAGGATTGAGTGAGTGAGGAAGAACTCAAAAAATATCAAAAACAAATGAGGGAAGTCATGATGAATTCATTGGATAATTTGTTTAATGGTGATTTTACAAGTAAATTTGAAATCATTTGAATAGTTAAATCATTATTAGATCTCGTATGAAATGATCAAAAACAAGAATCTACATCGTCTAAGTTTTTTACTCAAGGGGGTATTTGAGCTGCAGAAGATATTTTTTCTCAAAATTCAAATACGTCACATTTTGATATATGAGCTGCTATTTCATTAGATAGAGATGGTGACATTGATTATAATAACGAGAATGATTCATATATCCTATATAATAATAAAATAGATTCAAGTATTATTGATGCTTCTACAGCACATGAATGAACACTTGGAAAAACAATAGATGATGTTACGTATCATGATGGAAATTATGGTGATTTTATAAATACCTTATCAAATCACATATGAGTCTGACAAAAAATAGTTTTTTTCACGAGTTATTCATGAGAAAGACCTTATAATATGCAATCATTAAATGGGAAAGTGGCACATTTATCAAAAATTAATACAAATGCAAGCAATGTGGTCTGAAATAAAAAAGATAGATTTAATATGCATAATGTGAGTGAAATATATAATGCACATTTGATAGCAGCGAGAAAAAAATACCAAAAATAAATAAAAAGATATAACTACCATCGTAATTATATCTTTTTCACCATATACTCTCCCTCCAACTCATATCATCGTTTTTC
>CAZFWS010000016.1:0-11309 GCA_964522625.1 uncultured Candidatus Peribacteria bacterium
GACATCCTGTTTCTCTGATGCCACTGGAAGCGAAACATAAATAATTGAATTCAAAAGTCCGGTATTCAAACTCAGTTCTGTAGTGGTCTGATCCTCCTCTGAGGCATTCAGATATGCTTGTTGTTGTGCGATAATTTGTTCTGGATTATATGACTCTGATGCTTCTACTAATCCATCAAATCGGAGGACTCATCCAGCAGAGCGAGTCGTTTGATCAAGAGATATTCCATAATCCTGTGTAATAATTTGTTGGCTCAATGCCGGAGTATCTGAACTCCCTCATCCATACCAAATAGAAATCACTCCTATTTCATCTAAACTAATAATATCATCCACTCCATTATTATCCATATCAAATACTTCTGTTCGAATAATTCGTGCTCATGGATTGGTTTCAGCTATATTAAATCGAACAAAATCTTTTTCATGATTATTTAAGAGAAATGGAGCCCCATCATCATTCACAAAAAATATATCTGGATAATTATCTCCCGTGAAATCCCCTGTTTGTATCAGATCCACATTTCACATATCTGATACAAAGGCCAGATTTGATACCTGAGTAAATGATTCTGAAGTTTGTGTATTTTCGAGGAGTTCTATAAATCCATTTTTATACATCGTGATAATATCCATGTCGGAATCATTATCATAATCAAGTGTTCGATACCCATCAATAGATTTTTCTCATGAGATTTTTACTCAAAGAGTCGCATCAAATTTTCTCTCCTGTGTGGTACGCGGCAAAAACTCTGGTTTCTTTTGAAGTGATATAACCGGGTCTCCTAAGTGGATCGTTCCCACACTACTTGTTTCTCGGTTCGCACGTCATACATGAGCTCAACCTGCAAATAATAACAATGACGTATTGGCATCTTTCCATCACATTCATGGAGTATCAGCAAAATGTTCATATCCAGCAGGATTGGATCGAGAAAAGCTGTTTACATTACTCGTCCCACCAAAAGGACTATTATATGAAATTTCTGTCATATTCTTCCCACCAACCGTTCGATTGTTTTGAGTATAAAGCTCGGTAGCAGTAAACAGGGAAAGTGTATGAGGGAGAATATATTTTTGTTCATCAAATACTTTTCGTTCCCCAAAATAACGTACTTGAGTGTTGTCGAGATATACTCATAAGGTTCCAAGAATATTATTTCCATGATGGAGAGTCAGTAACAGTTCTGATCCAGAATGTCATTCATTTACAGTAAAAGAAACCGATTCAAATCGAGAAAAAATCCCATCTGAATTTACTGAAAAAAGCGCTTGATTCTCTCTATTACGAACCGTCATAATATCAGATTCCAGTGATGCAGATGAGCGTGAGTTTGGTATAAAAAATATTTCTGAATCAGATCGATCTCAACATTTCTCAAAGCTTTCACATACACGTAAATTGGTATTTTTATCAAAAGAATAGGCCAATTCTCAAATCCCTATATTCAGTGCTTGATTTACTAAAGATACGTGTAAATGACCGTCTGAAATAGATGGGATCATTTGAATATCTTGTGTCAGATCGACACTATCTGCAGTATCAGAGATATTTCCTCCAGCTTGAATACGTACCACACTATCATATATATACGGGGAATGAAGCAGTGAGGTCACCACAAGAGAACGATTATTTTCATCAAATAACAATTCTCCTCAAAGATAATTTGGAGTACTAATATCTCCATATGGTGCCCCAAGTAGGGTTGTATATATAGAATTATATCCACTCTCTTCGAGTGAGTCAGCATTCCATAAATAAGCTGTTGAGATAGTCCCTGCATGAGTATCGACTCATGAAATAAGTATATCCCCAACGGTAAAATTATTTTCAGAGATTCCTCCATCAGAGGTAATAGAAAAATATCCTTTCCCTGGTGTATCCGTCGCAAAAAAATCAAATTCTGCGCGACCTCCTTGTACAGTTTGAATCGGTTCAGGCACGGTGAGGACACTTGTATATCCATCAAATATATCTGCTGTCAGAAGAGTCGTATTATCCGTAAAGACCAAGTTATTAAATCGATCTTTGACTTCTACCTGAACAGATACTGATTGTGATGGATCTGCCTCAAGAGGTGTAGTTGGAATAATAAGGTCTAAATGCATAGCCTCCCCTGGAAATATATCAATCGTTTCTGTTAGCACTTCCGAAAGCCCTTCTACCTGAAAAGATAGCACAATATTCTCTCCTGCTAAAGAATCTGTCGTAAACGACACATCAGCCTCTCATCATTCAAATAGTATAAATGGGCTCGTAGTAGATCAATATACTGACGGTATCTGCATGTACACACGCGAATCAAAATCTGACAGAATATTTCATGATTCATCTCGAAGTGCCATCGTATATGTATATAAGTCTCCTCATACCTCTGGTTGGCCAGATTTTGGAATCAGAGTAACATGTACATGTTCAATCACTCAAATATCTGCTTGTGTTTGTAATAATTCTTGTCCATCAACATCTTTTAATCGGAGTGAAAGTGTGTTCTGTCCTATTTGCTCGGTTGAGCGAATTCTAAATGGGCGAAATCATTCAAAAACACTCACTACAGCATCATTGTCCTGAGTATCTTCAAATATCAATCCTCCTCCAGAGATTTGCATATCCAAATCAAACGATGTTCATGAAACAACATTTCAAAAACGATCTAAAATAGTCACTACATGAGTAGAAACAGCCCCTCCTGATTGAAGGAGGTTTGTCCCTAGATTAAGATCTAATTCATGTGGCACTTCTGGTAGAACCGTAATATTTTTATAGGTCTGTGCTCAAAGAGCATCCCGAATCATTAATGTATAATTTCCAGCATCTTGAAGTGCAAAACTTGGCAGAAATGGAGCTAAGTTTCATGCATCAATCGTCAGTAATTCAAGACTATTTTCTCCTGCATCAAAAAGTTCTATCTCGAGAGGATATTCAATCGGAACAGCATTTCACAGGCGAGAAATATTTTGAACCCCCAAAAGTAAAGCTGAATCACTCACAGAATTGGAATGAATACTAGCAAGAATATTTTCTGGAGTTTGTACCAACTGTTCCGTAAAATAAATATTTGTTGTATCACTCGCAGTAACAGACGATGCACCAATATCATAGGCAATACCCTCATCCCCATCATAAATATTATATGAACTGGTAAATAAACGTTCTCATCGAACCTCTACCATCTGCAATTCAGCATTTAAATCTAGGATCAGCTCTCATTCATCTGATTCCAGCTGAATACTGGAACCAAAATAGACATCTGCTTCCTGAGATTTGACAGAAAAACCAGCCTGAGCCACTCAAAGAGACAATGGAACAGTGGTGTCTTGAAAAGCAATATAACGAGACAAGATTTGCTCGTCTGAAAGTTCTACATCAGATCGATCATACACGAGTTGTCCAGTAGTATGATCGATAATTTGACTTACAAATATATCTACTCGACTCGTGCTATCAAACCGAGCGACTCGTCCGCTGTTATCATATACCGTGGCTGATATGCTTCCAGGAGTATTAAAATAATATTTATCCCTATCGGTCGTCACTTCTATATCTCAACCGGTCAAATTTGTTTCTAAACAATCATTGATACCGTTTTCATTCACATCCCCCGAACATTCATGAAACTCTTGTTGTTCTTCAAAAGAAAGCAAGCTCACTCCACAGGTTCCATCAGATATTCCAATCGTTGGAGGCAAAAGAGTATTCAGCCAACATACAACTGCTGGAATCCATTCCCATAAAGGAACTCATTCTGGAGGTGCGCATATTCCTGAATCATCAGCGGCCTGAGAGACACTTCACACATCCTCAATATTCAATCCAAATAATAAGGCATCTAATTCTGCATTTTGTGATAAAATATTTGCAAAAGGATGATCGAGCTTTCCAACTGGATCAATTCACACATACATATTTTGTGCATTTCATTGCGCACCTAAATATGCTATTTCATATTGTTGTCGTGATTGTGGAAAATCATTTCCTGATCATGAAACCAGATCAGCATCTGAAAGATAATGATCAAAAATAAATCCATATTTTGCAGATACCGATCTGAGATTATTCCAGTATACAGCAAAAACCAGTGCATCATAATAGCTCATCTCAACTCCATCTAGAAATTCGAATGTATCTTCTACACTTTGAAGGTATTCATATAAATTGACTCCTCAAAGATCATCTACAAGAGCAGTAAACAGATTTTGTAATTCATTATCTACTTCAGCAAGAGAAAATCCATCTGAGAGATTCACACGGAATAGCGCTGGATAATAAATTTGCTGAACTTCTCCATCCGTATTTTGAAACTCGATGTAGCGATCTCTATCCACCGGTAAATCTGGAGAAATTCATGACTCTGCTTGCAGTTCTAGTTCTTCTTGTGTTGGTGATACATGTGTAATGTCTGATGGGATAGTTTTATAATGATATTCTGACATATCATATGAACAAGCAAATGAAAAACCATGCCGAGCCACCTCTACTCCATCGAGATATACGACATGTACTCATGGTCATCTGGAACTCAATGTTGCGATATTTTCTTCATAACTTAACGAAAAATCTAAGCTTCGATCAGTATTATCAGTTAACACTCACCATGTATTATATATTTCATTTTCTGCCCCACTGGTGGTTGGATGTATGTATCCAGGAATAATAGTAAACAGATCATCATCATCTGTTTCTTCTCGGTAAGGATCAAGAGATAATAAATAATTATTTTCAAAACAGGCATCAACTCATCAAACTTCTGTAATTCAACCTGTTTCAAAAGCACCCGTAATATCAAAAAGTGGAAAAATAGCTCATTTTAAATTGGAACTTGCCAACTCTAGAGCAGCACCATTTCCAGTTTGTATGTTCAAAGGAGAACTTCCACCAAAATATCCAACTGGATTTTTACCGATATCCCGTATAGATCATACTCCATTGTATGCATCTGTCCCTAAACAAATATCTCATGCAAAACGAGTTCATCCAACCGAACATGAAAAAGGTCCATCTTGTACCAAATTCACATTTAATCATCTATTTGCCTGGACTAGTTTTCCTCCATTGTTTAAAGACCCTCGATAAATACTACAATCAGAAACTTGACGAATCGTGGCCGCATTTCTCCCATGAAGATAGTTAGTATATCGTAAAAAATTTACGTCATCTACTGGGTCACATTCATCATTCCCACTATTGTCATATACAATATATGTTTCTATTTTTGTCGGAATAACAATATCTTGTTGTAAATTGTTTTGAACCTGTGTGTTAATTTGTGATTCTAGATCCGTCGTCACATCACGAATAATTCTATCTCCCACATTATCAAGAACAGAAATAAGGGATGGAATAAAATCTGCATTTACTCGTGATCCAGCATCATTGTAACGTCAGGCATTATGAACGTCTTTTCTCATTTCTCAAAAAACTCCTCCTGCAAAAATTTGTAGGAATTTTTTTACTGAATTTTGAATCACAAACCGTGATTGAATATCTGGAGTATCGCTTAAATCAGGAGCTCATCAAAAATCCAAATCAATTCATGCCTCCTCAGCCAAATCCTGCATACTCGATCATTGTGAATCTAAAAGAGTATTTTGAATCGTGTCTGCTAATTCAGCCGTATATCGTTTATGAGTAATATCCTCTTTGTGTATTAAATATTGTTCATAAGCCTCAAATGAGTTATAGCTCAGAGAAGCTTCTTCTCGAAATTGATCAAAGTAAAATACTCTTGGTACATAATCCTCTGCTAAAATATCATCTGGGTTCCCGTTGATAATCTGGTCCTGTGGACTAAAAATACCTTCTCCTGAATAAAAATCATGATTTTTATCAAAATATGCTTGAATTTGATCCATATTATCCGATTCAGATCAACTATTTGGGGCTATCACACCATGCCATACTTCTGGAACATCACCATGCGTATTGTCGGTATTTTGGATATATCGATCATATTCATGCGAATATATATATCATTTATCTTCAAAATCAGTATAGGGTAGCAATGAGTTCGTAGACAAAGAATCACGATATATCTGTGGTAGAGGAATATCTCAAATCAACACCGTTCCAACCAGTCGAGACTGAAAATCAACATTTTCCACTCGATTATAGCCATCAAAATACAATCCTTCATTGAGTGAGGCAATCTGAAATGGGCTTACGGTATCATCAAAAGGAAAAATAGCTGTTTTTGTTCGCGGAAGCTGTGATTGAATATCACTCGCATATCTTCGTATCTCAGAACCAAGTTCATCATATACTTCTTCTGAAACGATAATCGAGACTAGGTCATAAAAATTATCCGATGCTGCATATATAGAGCTCTCAAAAGGAACTCGAAAAGTAGTCGAAAATAAAAGCGAAAAAATAATCATCCCAGAGAGCCATTTTTTCAGGCCTGAGATGATATTTTTTTGGTATTTATTTTGTGGCATATTATCTGTCTATAAAAAGAAAAAAGCAGTTATTTCCTATACTAAGAATAAACGGCTTTTTTTCAAGGAGAAATGAGGGGAAATATACTTCTTTTAAACATCAAGAATAGAAAGATTTTTTTATAACAATCCTGGACATAATTTACAACTTCAATATATGTCCAATTTGCATAAGTATATGCTTTGTAGTTTGGAGTAATCTATGCGGTAATCCATAAAAATCATAATATAACTTTTCTATTTGATCATACTCTTTTATGAATATTTCTTTTTTAATACGATAAGAACACCCGTGAAGAGTAGTTTCATCTATGCAATCTATCAAATAATTCTTAAACAATGCATCTAGAAATAACATAGATTTATCTCTATTGTCATGCCTTATATACTGTTCTGTTAATATGAGTTCTCATCATTCTGCTAATTTTAAAATAATGTCCTTAAGAAAATTTAAAGGTTCTGGTATCTTAAAAAACAAAGATGTACAGAATGCAATATCTATTTGATCTTCTACATCTAAAGATCATTTATATTCTATGTCATCTTCCATTTTCCACGCAATTCATCATCTTGTTTTTTTAATATTATTTGCATTTGCATGTAATAAATCAGAGAAACTATATTGCCGTAATTTTAAAAAATGACCTACTCTCATCTTATGTTGTCGTGAAAATGCAGTAATAGTAGAGTCCCTTAAGCGTCTTCTTTTACGAGCATGTATCTTATAAATATCAGATTTTTCATAATTATAAATCGGATCAATTCATACTCGTTTTCATTCACCTACATATGGCTTTAATTGTGATAAAAACATTGAAAAACCAGATCATATGTCGGCTATATTTTTCCCATTGAGTCATGGACTTGTTATGATTCATTCAGAATCTATCCATGGTGTAAATATATTTAATGCGACAGAAAAATCATCAATATTCGAAGTATGTGACAAACTACTACTGAGATCATTTATACCCATAAAAAATTATATCAACTGTCTAAAATAGATTTATATATCATATATAAATTATAAATTAAGTCAATGTACAGATACTAGAATCTATCACGAAACGCAACTTTTAGGAAAGTAGTATATACTATGGTTTAGAATTCGTTTTAGATTCTATCTAATTTTTTTGATAATTTATTATTTTAACTTAATAAGTTAACTGGAGAAAATCATCTTAATTATACTCAAAAAAGTTTTTCTTATTTACCACCTCTAATGGCAACTGAGGTACTGGACCATCCAGATAATCTTGTAGATTTTGTGATTGTCGTCGCATCTTCTCTTCATATCATAGTACCAGTAGTGTATTCCCACTTGCTAAACCCAGATTATTACAGATTTTTCATTCTCTATACACTCGCACTTCACTCAGCGGGCCAGAACGATCATCAACATGATTCTCATTAAATTTCCATACGTCTACCATTTGTTCTCCATCAAGAGACCAAATAAAACAAATAATATAGGAACTATCTGCATAATATTTTGGTTCGTTTTCGATAATGTTTTTTATGTAGCTTCCCACTTCTGCTTCATTCAAACCAGAAAATGATTCTACTGCATCACAATCAGGCCATACAATTATTTGTACTCCATTATCCAGATAATAATTCAAATTATTATAAAAAGAGTGATTTGGTACATATTCAAATCAAAGTGCCGGTGGTTGTCATTGTTCCCAAATAGAAGAAAAGAGTTGCCTATAATTACCTGCAAACCCTCACTCTTGTATAATTAATAATTCTTTTTGATTATAAATAGCAACAGTATCATCAAAAATAAGTATTTCATTATCTATATCAAATATCTCTTGAGAGACATAACGAAAACTCATCAATGTATTTACAAAATCATCATTTTCAGAAAATTTTGGCAGTTCTGGTATATTCGTAATCTGCTTAACTTGAACATTATTGTGAAGAAATTCTTGTCGAATTTTCTCAGCTCTATCCTCTCAAAACAAATCAGACATTTTCCCTTTTTCAAAAATATGTACCTGTTTATTTTTTGCTTGAGCAGATAAAAGAGAAATATTATATAATTCTTCCGGTGTTGCTGGTTGTAGAGTATGAATAAATTTTGATAACATAGAACTACTTTTAATATATAAAATAATTATTTCACGTTCCACATCTCACTCTCCCACTTCTTCACACCCTCAACATCCTCCACAGATATCTTGGTATCTATTTCCTGACCGTTGAGTGAAATAAGTATTTGAATAGCTCATTTTTTTTGCTCCAAAAGAAATGATTTAAACACTTGGAGGTCCTCTTTTTGTGCATGTGCTGGAATGTCTACAATATAGCGATCAATGTGTTCAAATTTTTGGGATTTTTCTGTTTTGTTCTCGGTAATCTTTTGTTCGAGCTTCTGTTCAAAATTTTCTTCTGCTGGTACTTTTAGCTCTTCTACTACATTCAATGCCACATTCGTATAACGTTTTGTATCATCAAAAAGTTCCAGATCACGAGCCTGTTCACGCACCTGTGAGAGCGTTACTATCTTCATTTCTCGAGCCTGAATACTCTTACGGCCATATTCAAAATTCACCGATAGATTCCCGGTGATAATTAGAACTCTGTCTGCCTGAATCGAGTCTCCGTATTGTTCAATATCCTTTGGAAATACAACTACTTCAAACTGATAATCAAATCCATCACATTTTAAAAACAACATCGGTTTCCCTGTTTTAGTAATGATTTTTCGGATATCCATAATATATCCTACTGCCTGAACTTTTTCCTCTTTTCTGGAGTTTCCTCCCCCCTTAGCAAGGGGGGATTGAGGGGGGTTATTTTGAGACCCAACAAGTTCTTCTCATTCATTTTTTTCATATTTTTCTGGGTTTTCTTTCTTATCGAGTTCCTGAAGTTCTTCCATGCTCATTTTGAGTTTTTTTGTATTACTGGATCGTCGAGCACAGTATCGCCCGAGACCATCCAGTGGATGTCATGAGACATAAAATCCGGTAATTTCTTTTTCTCATTTCAACATTTCTTCATAATGAAATTCTGGAATATCTTCCAGTTCGAGTGTTTCTTCATATTCCTCACTTTGATCAAAAAGCCCTATTTGTGAGGTGGCTTTTTTCTTTTCGTCTTTTCGACAAAATCGAATCATATCTGGTATCGCCTCAAACATTTGTTTTCTGACTCAGAGTTCATCCATTGCTCCTGATAAAATGAGTGCTTCGAGTGATTTTTTATTGATCACCTCTTTTCCACAGGCATCAATAAATTGCTCGAGAGTTTCAAATGTTCCGTCAATCTCTTTTCTCGCCTCAATAATTCTCTCTATTGGTCCATCCCCGATTCACTTCAGGGCCTTCAATCCAAAACGAATATTGGTATCATCAATATAGGTAAAATGTTTTAGAGATTCATTCACACTTGGAGCCAATACAGAAATTCCTTTCGATTCACATTCTCATACTTCAAGCGTGATTCGTTCCATATTTTCTTCATCAGATACCATCACTGCTGTTAAAAATTCTGATGGATAATAGGCTTTAAGAAAGGCTGTTTGGTAGGCAATAAAAGCATAACACGCAGCATGTGATTTATTAAATGAATAATTCGCAGCTGGCATGATCATCTCGGTATAGATATAATCGGTTGTTTCTGGTTTATAGTTTTTATAACTCGCTCATCGGTCAATAAATTCTTTTTTCAGTGCTTCTACCACAGAGAGTTTTTTCTTTCCGACTCATCGTCGAAGTAGGTCTGCTTCACCGAGAGAAAATCCTGCCATGTATTGTACAATAAACATGAGCTGTTCTTGGTAGACAGCAATTCCATTTGATACGTCTAGAATCGGTCATAAATCTTCATCTAGTTTTTCTTTTTCTTCTAAAATTTCTTCCTGACTATATCATGCATCTTGCAGCATATGTACGAGTTCTGCTGTCATATATTTTACTGCTTGTCGACCATATTTTCGTTCGATATAAGTAGGGATATAAGCCAATGGTCCTGGTCGATACAGTGACACCATCGCAATCAAATCTTCAAATGAATTCGGTCAAAGGTCTTTGAGATACTTTCGCATCCCATCAGATTCAAACTGAAATACTCCGGTCGTATCCCCAGCTGCAAAGACATCAAATACCTTTTGGTCATCCATGTCCATATTGAGTACATCGACGTCAATATTTTTATGTTGTTTGATAATTTTTTGAGTTCTTTTAATAATAGTCAGATTTTTTAGACCCAAGAAGTCCATTTTTAACAACCCTAAATCCTCCAAAGGATTCGCACTATATTGAGTAATAATAGCATTCGAATCTTTGGGTGGATGTGCGAGTGCAGTAAACTGAGTCATCGGTTGTGGAGCAATAATCACAGCACAAGCATGAACCCCAATCTGCCTAACATTTCCTTCTATTTTCAGTGCATTGTCTATAATCTCTTTGTATTTAGGATTGGTATTATACGCTTCATTAAACTCAACCGCATCTGCAAGAGCATCTTTTAATTTGGTTCCTGGTTTTTCTGGGATGAGTTTTCATAGGTCATTCATTTCTTGAAATGGAAGTCCCATTACTCTTCCAACATCTTTTACCGCAGCACGTGCAGCAAACGTACCAAAGGTACAGATCTGAGCTACATGATCAGATCCATATTTTTGTCTACAATAGTCTACCACCCGATCTCGTCCATTATCTGCAAAATCGGTATCGATATCTGGCATAGATATACGAGCTGGATTCAAAAATCGTTCAAATAGCAGTTGGTATGGAAGTGGGTCAATATCTGTGATTCATGATAAATATGCCATCAGACTTCCGGCAGCTGATCATCGTCCTGGTCATACAGGAATATCGTTCGAACGAGCCCAGTTAATATAGTCTGCTACTATCAGAAAA
>CAZFWS010000017.1:0-10365 GCA_964522625.1 uncultured Candidatus Peribacteria bacterium
TGTTTAATGTTCTTGGTGATCCTATTGATGGAAAAGAAAAACCAAAAACAGAATTTAATGACCCGATTCATAGAGAAGCTCCAAAATTTAGTGACCTGACTACAAAAGCAGAAGTTTTTGAAACAGGAATCAAAGTAGTTGATCTGATTGCTCCTATGCTTAAGGGGTGAAAAGTAGGTCTCTTTGGTGGTGCCGGAGTTGGTAAAACCGTTATTATGCAGGAACTTATTCATAATATAGCACAAGGACACGGAGGATACTCTGTTGTTGCTGGTGTTGGTGAGCGAACACGAGAATGAAATGATCTCTACCATGAAATGGAAGAATCAGGAGTAATCGATAAAACAGCGATGGTATTTGGACAGATGAACGAAGCTCCAGGACCTCGAGCACGAGTTGCCCTAACGGGTCTCGCTATGGCAGAACACTTCCGAGATCGAGAAAAACGAGATGTACTTCTCTTTGTCGATAACATCTTCCGATTTACGCAGGCAGGTTCTGAAATCTCTGCACTTCTGGGTCGAATCCCATCAGCAGTAGGGTATCAACCAACACTTGCTACCGATATGGGGGCACTTCAAGAGAGAATTACTTCAACAAAAGATGGTTCTATTACTTCAGTTCAAGCGGTATATGTACCAGCAGATGATCTGACAGATCCTGCTCCTGCAAATACCTTTGCACATCTGGACTCTACGATTGTATTGAATCGATCTATTGCTGAACTCGGTATCTATCCAGCTGTTGATCCACTTGATTCAACATCTACCGTTCTCGATCCAAATGTTGTAGGTGAAGAACACTATGACGTAGCTCGAAATGTACAAAAAATACTACAAAAATATAAAGAACTTCAAGATATTATTGCTATTCTCGGTATGGATGAACTCTCAGAAGAAGATAAACAAACCGTGTCACGAGCCAGAAAAATTCAAAAATTTCTCTCTCAACCATTCTTTGTTGCAGAACAATTTACTGGAACTCCAGGAGTATATGCGAAATTATCTGATACCGTTGATGGGTTTAAACAAATCATCAATGGTGATGTAGACCATATCGGTGAAGGATTCTTTATGTATAAAGCTGGAATGAAAGATGTTGTTACAGCGTATGAAAAAGCTCAAGGGGAGAAATAGTTATAACCCTGCTTTGAAACCCCCCTCAATCCCCCCTTGTCAGGGGGGAGGTAGGATTATAACCCACCCTCTTCCACTCCGTTTCAGATACCTCCCTTAAAAAGGGAGGAGAAGATAGGAAAAAATATTGAAAACTCTTCCCTTTTTAAGGGAAGTACCGAGGTACGAGGGGATGGGTTATTAAAATTTTAAAAAACACTTCAATAATTTATGAAACTACAAATACTATCATTTTCAGGACAAAGTTTTGCTTCAGAAGAAGTGGTCTCAGTGACACTGATGACCGGAATCGGTGAAATAACCGTACTTCCTGGGCACGCACAGCTTCTTACGAGTATTCATCCATCTACGATGTATGTTGTTTTTAAGGATGCATCAGGAAATGAGAAACGAGATGATTTTGCGATTGGACGATGAGTAGTAGAAATCAGTGATGATAATGTGAAAGTTATGGCTGATATGCTCGTAGATATCGAAGATCTCGATACTGAAGCAGCTGAACGAGCCAGACTTCAGGCCGTTGAAATGATGGAAAAATATAAAAATAGCAGTGATCGAGTCGAGATGGAAAAATACATCGAAGCCGAAGATATGCTCCTCAGATCTATTGCACAGTTAAAACTGGGTGATGTAGCAAGGTAAAATATTAAAAAACCCCTTTATTTTTTTGAAATAAAGGGGTTTTTTAATATACTCTATATTATACAATTTTATTTTCTATTCATTATGTATCATGAAGGGTTTTTTAGAATCAAATATAGAAGAGGGACAGTTCGAACTTTTGATCGATACACAAATATTTAGTAAAGATATTATCTTAAAAGCAGCCTATAATTTTTTAGATCTTGGGTATTTTTTCTTTCGATTTAATACAGATAAAAATATTGTTCTTCAATTTCATCCGAAAGAATGAGTTTCTGAACAACCAGAAAAAATTATAGGAGAATTCTCTGATGGCCTACTCGAAACATGTCTACGAGATCAACTCGAAAAAGATAATAAAACGATACGAGAAACAATCGTTACAAAAGCGATCAATGGACCACTGGATATGAATAATTTCATTACTCTCGATACTGACGCAGGAGAACAAGCAGGAGTAAATACAGAAAAAAATGAGATTGACTTTGATAAAGATATTGATGATATCCTGAAAGAAATTGAAAATGACCCAGATCTTAAAATTGATGAAGAAGAAATAGAAAAAATCTTAAAAGAAATCGAAGAAGAAACAGAAAGTAATATCACAAAACCAAAAATATCAGTGAATCCTGATGCAGTGAAAGACGTAAAAAATATGTTTAAAAAATAAAAAATGCAACAAAAATTTGATATACATACCAGTATCTATCCGTTAAACATTATTACTCAAGCGTGTAATGATTTTTCTGATATTGCGGATATACAATACTCTGAAAAACAGGTTCTGATATCATGAGAAAATGAACAGGAAATAGAAGAGACTTTTGGAGAACTGATGAACTATATGATTTGACTCATAAACCAATAATCTATGCTAGAAATACAAGATACTCAAACAGATAAAATTTGATTTTTTCGATTTAAAAAATTTGATACCGATACTTATCTGATTACCAATGATGCTGGAAAGTTTCACTTTTTATCATGTGCTGATTTTAATGACTTTATCGCATGAAAAGTTGAAAATTTAACTGATTTCGATCTTTTATCTAGAAAAGGATTTATTAAAGATGAACAATATATAGATAAAATGACCTGAAGTGTGGCCCTGAAAAATCACTTTGTCGGGAGTGGTCCAGCACTTCATATGATTGTTACAACACTTCGTTGCAACCATCATTGTCAGTATTGTCATGCGGCCGTTGCTCCTATGACTGCAAAAAATATGGATATGACAGAGGAAACAGCGAAAAAAGTAGTAGATACTATTTTTTATACGAATACTCCAAATTTTACTATTGAATTTCAATGATGAGAATCACTGGTAAATTATCCTATTGTACAATATATTGTTGAATATGCTCGTACCAAGGCACAACATTTGAAAAAAAATATTACGTTTTCTATGGTATCAAATCTCACCTTAATGACAGAAGAAAAACTGACATGGCTGCTAGATAATGGAGTAGATATCTGTACGAGTCTCGATGGAGATAAAGTCACTCATAACTCTAATAGAACGGGATATGATGGAGATAGTTTTGACTCTGTAACCTACTGGATGCAGCGAGTCTCAGAAGAAAAAGTAAAACGCGGAATGGGAAAAATATGAGCACTGCTGACAGCAACCAAACAAACCCTACCAAATTATAAAAAAATTATCGATACCTATGTTGATTTAGGTTTGGATGGTATATTTCTCAGATGGTTGAATCCATATGGATTCGCAGCATCTGATATGGAAAAATTAGCATATACAGATGAACAATGGATTGAGTTTTATCAAAATTCACTCGATTATATTATTGAACTGAATAAAAAAGGAATTCATTTTAGAGAAAACATTACGGGAGTATATTTGAGAAAAATTTTTGCAGCAAAAGATCCAGCCTTTATGGATATTCGTAGTCCATCGGGAATAGCTATATGATGAGTTGCGTATAACTATGATGGAAAAGTATATGCATCTGATGAATCACGAATGCTCTGACGTATGTGAATCGATGACTTTCTGATGACTGAAATGAAAGAAGATGGGCAATCGACATATACTGCAATGATGAAAAGTGATATTTCAAAGATTGCGATTCAATCATCAACGCTCGATGGGTTACCGGGATATAATGATCATGTATATAAGCCATATCTATGAGTAGATATCATCCATAATTTTCAAACTACATGAAGTGTCTATCAACCACTCGTTAAGGATGATAAAATGAAACTACAAATTGCAATTTTAGATTATATTTTTGAAAAACTAAGAGATCCAGAAGTAGAAAAAATATTTATGAGTTGGATATCTTCATAGTAAAGAAGAAAAGAGTTGAATTTTAGATAAAAACATCTATTATAATTATATATTTATTTTACAATTCTGTTGTATGACAAAAAAGAAAAAAATATTCCCAAAAATTCAGAAAAAACTTCATGGTTTTTTAACCGATGAATCTGGAAAAATTACCAAAAAAGATGCACTTGGTTTAGCAGCAGGAGCTGCTCTATTGGCATGAGTTGATCAAGTGGATGCTGTAATTCATAATAATGCAAGCCCGGCCCTACCATATCCATCTATTGCGGATCCATGATTTCATAATAATACTTCACAGCCGTTTGTATTTACTATTGTGGATCCTGCTACTCCTACTTGTGCTCATGCAAGTTGAATTGTGAATGGTCATTATAGTTCTACTCCAAATGTAAGTGCTACTGCAATTACATATGATTTAACAAGTCATGGTTCTCATGGTTCTCATGGTTCTCATGGTTCTCATGGTTCTCATGGGAGTAGGTGGTAATATTTTCTCTTTTTTTAATATGAAAAACTTTATTCTTTTCTTTAGTATACTTTTTCTGAGCTCATGTACTTTTTTATGATATGAAATCAAAAAAGTAGATACTCAAAATGTATCTCTTCAACCAAATATTTTATCAGAATCAAGCGAATTATCTGAAGTGAGTTATTCTGATAGCTTTACAGATAATTCTGTAAATACGGTATTTGATATCAGTAATTTATGAGACACAAAAGAAGATGTATTTATTAAAAAATTTCTTTCTCTTGTTCCAAAATATAGTCTCACGACCTATGGGTATACCTATTTGAATAAATATCTCTATTCATATTATGAAATGCATTGATTTGATACAGAAAAAGGCCTCAAGCTTTTTTTACAGAAATATTATGCAAGTCTGACTACGACCCAAGATGTAAAATGATTTTTTAGTTTTTTCTCAGAGCTCTGACTTGATGTGAACTTAGATATTGATATTGAAGCATGGATTGAAGAAGATTGAGTCACTCCTGCTAATATTGATGTATCTACCATAGTTGAGTATTATTATGCACAAGAAGACCCTAATTTTGTATGGGATCCGTCAGAGTTAGCAGATGGAACATATACTTACTTACAATGAGTTTTAGAATTTTTAACGTTTTGTGAAGAATATAATGTAGATCCAGAATCTATTTTTCGATGATATGAAAAAAATCATCTCAAAGAAGAATATTTTTGAGATTATAAAACACATCAAACAGGATGAGTCAATGAAAACACGCTGATCAGTAAGTATACAAAAAGACAAGTGATTCATTTATCTGATGGTGACTTTACAGAACCATCTTTTATAGAACCATTTAAGGCCATTTATAAAGATCAAAAATTGAACTGTTGAGATGTGATAACGAATAATTACAATACCGTATTTTCTTTATGAGATACCCTATAGAAATTGAATTAACAGATTTTTGTTGATTAGCATGTAGGGATTGTATCAACCCTCACTTAGAAAATAAGTCATATATGAGTATATCTGATTTTAAAAAAATATTAGAATATATTTATGTAAATAAGAAAAATATATTATATGTAAATCTATCTTGAATAGGAGATGTATTTTTACATCCAGACTTTACTCATTTAATAGATTTATTTTGTAATAAATTTAGATGAGAGAAAGTCAATGTTCTAATTCCAAATAAATGACAGGCATATACTCAAGTAATTATAGAAAGCCTACAAAAAATAAAGGATGCATGACTTTGACTCAATGTTTCAGTATGATTTTTTTCTCTTTTAGAGGATAAACATAATCGTATTACTCAAAGAAACACTTTTTATAAAACAATGAATTTTATGAAATCTTTGAAGAAATATTCTATTCCATTCTCCATTGAACTGGCTACGAATGATGTCCGAGAAGAAAAATATCTGAAGAAAATCTGAAACCTATTTAATGTATGATATAGTATGCAGTGAATGCATAATTTTTGATGATTTTTTAAGGAACAACAATCTCCTGAAGCATATCAACAGTGTTCTTTTGATGTGAGTAATGATTATATATTAGAGGATTTTTATTGCCCTTTTATACCATTAATATCAAAAGAATGACAGATCTATACTTGTAGTATATCTTGAAAGAAAGCTCCATTTTTTTATAAAGATTTTAATTATTTTTTTAAAAATAACATTCCATTTTTGGACATGGTATATATGCTGAAAGATTTTTTGTGAAATGGTGAAAAGTGTCGAAAATGTACGGTATTTAAATTATATACATGAGAAAAAAACTAATCATTAATTTTTATCTGACATATAGATGCAATCTGAGTTGCGACTATTGTGAGGTATATAATAACTCAACCCAACAGGTAGAAAATACTGACTTGTTTTTTTCCGAGGACTTTTTAAGCTTTCTTTCTTTTTTTAAAGAATATGATATTGATATTGAGCTTTTTTGATGAGAACCACTGTTGCGGTGAAAATTTATACAAAAATTTTATGCGACATATTGAGATCGATTCTGATATAAAATAACAACGAATGGTTTATTATTAGATGATTCTTTTGGCTTTCTTAAAAAAATTCTTCTGAGTGTGCATTATAGCTCAATACAAAAATTACAAACAAAAGTAGAGAGCTGAAATTATAATATGTATCAATCAAATATTGAGTTTACCTATGTTATTGATAAAAATAATATAGATATTTTTTATCCTTTTACACAGGTATTATTGAAACAGTGATTTAAGAGAATTAATATCCTTCCAGTTTTTTGAAAATATAATTGGGGTAAATCTGATTTGCAGCGTGTGCTAGATTTGATACAATATTTACAGGAAAAATGATTTCAATTAGATTTTCTTTGATACGAAAATAATAAAAATGATTTTGAGTTTTCTATGGATATAGAGTGAAATATTAATTCATTTACGTGAGAATATATATATAATGATGCACTGAAAAATAAATTTCATATATGAAATTTAGAAAAATTCGATATCATGTCTTACGATACTTTGGTGAAAAAATTTCACTATGTGAATAGTTTATCTGATATTGATAATGCAAAAATTTGTAACGTATATGGAAACCAATCACCGACCAATTTTTTGTTACTGAATAAATTTCTCATCTGATTAAAAAACAAATATGATACATAATATTTTTTATTCCCACGTTTTATTTCCACAAATTCAATACAAACAACCCGTATATGACTGATTTTCTTTGTCAGAGTTACGAGAGTGAAAATTTTGAGAATTAGAAGTTTTTTTTACTGATAGTACATGAAGGAGAGAAAAAATTATATTTCAGTATATTGATTTTCTGTCTGGATGATCTCAATTTATGACAAAAAATTGGAATATATCATGAGAGAATAAAAGCCTCTTAGAAAAAATATATAGCATTATATTATCAACAGATATTCATGATTTTCATTTTTTTAAGGATAAGAGTTTTTATGATGATATACCATTTTGAACTGTTTTAACGGTTACGAGTAAGTGTAATATATTTTGCTACTATTGTTTTAATGATTATGATTATCCATTAAAGGATAGGAATCTAAGGAAAAGTATTGGTATTGACAACTATAAAAAAATAGTAGATACACTGTATGATGCTGGAACCCGTGATATTATAATAACAGGATGAGAACCGTTTGTATTTGAGGCATTTTGGGAACTGTTAGATTATATTAGAGATAGATGAATATATATTCGTATTAATACGAATGGGACACTTTTATCAGATGAAACACTTAAAAGATTAAATACTGATTATGCACTGACGCTCATGGTATCTATGCACGAATTTAATAATACTGATTATTTTGAAGTGAATAAACGATGAGCTCAAGAGATTCAAGGATTAAAATGATTGAAAAATTTTGAAAATAAATTTACTCAGAAAGTAGAGCAGTTAGAAAAAGTAAAAAATTACTCTAATATTACATTAGATTTTCTCACTATTTTGAGCAAGAAAAATATTGTATTGCTTGAAGGAATATTTTCATGGGTGTTGTCACGGTTTCAACTGGAAAATTGGCACTTTTTTCGCCTATATTCCACGGAAGCTTCTCCTGGCATTTCTCGTCCGATGATTAATTTGGCTATTCATAAACTCTATAAACTCAATCAAAAATATAGCACCAATTTTAAAATTGTAGATAGTGTACCTTTTTGCGTCACTCAAGATACAGAAATAGCTGCTCAGGTCATAGATGGTGAATTAACCGATAACCATAACGTAAAAACGATTATTACAACAGATGGATATATTCAAATTATGTCAGCATTTGATTCGAATTTAGGGAGTATTTTCGAACATGATATATTAAAAGTATGGAGAGGGGAGTATGTTCAAAAAATGCTGAATAATTGATTCCTGCCTGACGAGTGCCAAGATTGTAAATACAAAGAAACATGTCGATGAGGAAGTCGAATGGATGCCAATATATATAACGGAAGTTATAGTGCATTTGACCCTCTTGGAGATATAAAAAATAAAGTAACTGTATAATTTTTTTATTATCTATATAATAAAAAAAATAATTTCTAATTGAGATTTTGATGAGCGTATATACGGAATTTTGAAAATTAAAAAAAATCATTGTCTGAAATGTTCAAAAATATAATTTAGATACGCTAGATCGAACCTTTAAAATTGCGTATGAAGAAAATCTGAAACTTTCAAATTTTGATGAATATTCTGACTATAAAATAGATAAGCAAAAAATCATAGAACGAACAGAGGATTTAGATCATTTAGCGCAACTTTTAGAAGAGTTATGAGTTGAGGTATATCGTCCGAATGAGTTAAAAGAATTTATTACATTTAAAACCTTATTTTCCAGATGAGTTTTAAACTCAGTAGCAAATCCAAGAGATATCTGCTTGATACATGGGAAATATATCATTGAAACTCCATCTGTATGGACCAAGAGGTTTTTTGAAGGACAATTACTCTATGATGTATTTTTTGATTTATTTGATCGCTTAAAATATATTTGGATTTCTGTTCCAAAGCCACTCTTATCACAGGATAAAATAGATAAAGAGTATTGGAAAATAAAAAGAGATTTTAAAAATTTTGATAGAAAAAAGTATGACATAGCTTTTGATGCAGCCAATATACTGAAAATCGGGAAGGACCTTATTTTTAATATATCAACCTATAATCATGAACTTTGAGCTGATTGGTTACAACGCTTCTTGTGAGATGATTACTCAGTACATAAAGTATATAACCTCGATGATAATCATATAGATGGTAAATTGAACGTACTCTCTCCATGAGTTTTTTTATCCTATGATTCGAGCACAGAAGATTTTTTACGCGAACAATTACCTGAGAAATTTAGGGATTGGAAAATACTCTTTACGGAGTGAATGGATAGAGAAATTATTGATAATACTGCCTCAACTTATATGCAACTCACCAGCGTGCGTGGTTCTTGGACGAACGTACTTTCGATTGATGAAAACACAGTGCTCTGTTTGGATACTGCCACAGAAACCATTGCTTTATTAGAACAAAATAATTACACCGTCATCCCCGTTCAATTACGTCATTGTGAATTGTTCGGATGATGACTCCATTGTGCTACCCTGGATATAGAGCGGGAAGATGCATGCATGGATTATACTTTGTAAATATATATGTATGGATATTAGAATAGTACATACATGTAATAACAATTGTTTATATTGTTTAGAACAGTCGTTACGAACGCAACAACCATATATCGATAAACGGGATATTTTTGATGCAATAGATGTGGACCATTCAGATATTTTAAGTATATATGGGTGAAATCCACTGCTTCATCCTGACTTGTTGGAAATCATATCTTATGGAAGGAAAAAATGATACCTTTCTATCAATTTACTTACGAATACATTTGGATTATCTCAGGAAAAATTATCTCAATTATGACAGGCATGATTGACATGAATAAATTTTTATTTTAATAGTTTTTCATCTCAAGTTCATGATAGGATTGTAAATCAAGGTATTTCTTTATCACAGCTGACCTACAATATGCGACTTATTTCTAGTTCTAGCCTATATTTTAAAGTGATTATTCATATAAATTCTCAGAATATATTGCATTTATATAGAGATGTTTTTATACTGTATACTAAGTTTTGAGTTCGAAATTTTGAATATGTAAATTATTTCCCGTTTGATAGAGCATATGATAGTTTTCATAATGTACTTGCATATGATTTTTCTCAAAATAGGGAAGGAATAGACCGTTTATTTAAAGTTATCATAAAGTTATGAGCCCGTGTAAA
>CAZFWS010000018.1:0-3429 GCA_964522625.1 uncultured Candidatus Peribacteria bacterium
AGCTTGAAATTCATAAATTTTCTAAATCTATCGGTGATAAAACAGAAGGGACTTCATAAGTAGTTGATCTTGAGATACAATCTCTCAATCATTGAAAATTCTCAGGTTTTTTCATAAAAAAACAAAATAATATAAAAACTCCTTTTCTATTATTTTTCACTAAACATATATTACATAAATTATAATATATGTCAATACTATTTTCTCTTCAACTTCCTTACAATATATATTTGATAATACAGAGCCGGAATAATAAAGAGTGTCATGGATGATCCAGCAAAGAGTCCGAAGATAATGGTGAACCCTAGTCCAGCCCAGAATTCGTCTTGGAGAGCGAGTGGGAGTACTCAGAAGACGGTAGTGAGAGTAGTAACGATAATCGGTTGTAACCTGGTCTTCCCGGCTGCTGAAATAGCATCGAGATAATCATTTGCTTTAAGATTTGTGCCCTGCTTTTCTAATCTGGAAATATTTTTCATCATTCTATCCATAAAGATGATAGCATCATTTACTACAACCCCTGTCAGTGCAATAAATCAGATCGCAAATGGCATAGAATATGGATTCCCTGTAATAAAGAGACCGATATTCACTCAGAGTAGGGCTAAAATAACACTATAGAGAATAATCAGTGGACGAGAAAATGAATTAAACTGAAATACTAAAATCGTAAAAATGAGAAATAGTGCTATAAAAAATGATCGGAGCGTAGAAGATATCAGCTCAGCATTTTCTGTATTTTCCCCACCAGCTGAGAACGATATACCAGTTGGATAACTATAGCCCTCAGCAAAGGTGATCAATTCTGGTTGAATAGCAGAAGGAAGAGTTCATTCAAGTAGGTCAGATTCAACACGAATCGTGATTTTTCTATCTTCTCGTGAAATACTGGATAACCCTGGAGTCAATTCATACGAAGCAAAATCTCATACCCGGAGTTTTCAAACACGAGTAGTGATAATAAGATTTTCTATATCCGTTGGGGACAACTCTGATTCAAATGCATCTACCTTGAGAACAATATCATTATCCTCAAATTGAGAGGTAATAGAACCAGCCTTCAATCCATTCGTATAAAAATATATCTCATTTAAAAAGTCATCTGGAGTCAATCCAAGATAGTTCAACTTTTGTGTATCAAACTCAAATACAAACTGTCCTGGAGTATCACTACTGCTTGAGGTTACATTTTTTGTTCCTTCTAAATTTCGTAAAAATAGTTCGAAATCTTTTGAAACCCTTTTTAATTCTGGAACTCATTTTGTACTCGAAGCAATCAGTTTTACTCATACAGGTTTTTCTGATGGTGGTCATCATTCTTCTGCTTTTGCTTCCATCTCAAAACCATCGGATAATAAAAATTCTAGGTCTGCTGTGATCAATTTTTCTATCTCAAATACATTTCTTTCTCTGTCATTTTTATTTATGAGTTCTATATAAATACCCATCGAATTTCCAGATATAGAAATATTAGCTAGTTTCAATTCAGGATAGGCTGATATTTTTGCTTCTACTCTATCCAGATAAGCTCAGAGAACTTCTTCCTTACTTCCTGTTGGTCCAGTTACTTCGATATTCAATACTGAGTTATCACTTCCAGGAAATAAGGTAAAACCAATTCTAGGAGATAATAATACAAAAGTCAGTATGAGAATAACTATCGGAATAATAATCGCAAATATTCGCTCTGTTCTATGTGATAAGAATGAATGCAGTATTTTAAAGTAGAACTCTCATAATCATTCGAGGAATCGTCCTCTGAGTCATACTGTTTCTGTAGTCAGTTGTTGTTTTCATTTTCTCTCTTCTATGAGAAAATCTTTTTCTTCTTTTGAAAGTCACATCTCAAAACTCGGTTCACTTTGAAAGGTACTATATTTTCGAGTCAGTTTCAAAAACAGAGCGGATGACACCGTTAATGATAATATCAAGGCAGCCAACAAAGTAGCAAATACCGTGATAGGTATATAACTAAGAAATTTTCACATAATTCCCGGTAAAAACATCATAGGAAGAAATGCGACCAGTGTGGTCATCGTACCAGATATCAGTGCAGAACGAAGGTCCTTCATAGCTAACAATACCGATGATCCTCGACTATATCACAGTTTTAATCGCTCTGAAGCTCATTCAATAATAACAATCATTGTATCTACCGCAATTCAAAGGGTTAGTAATAATGAAAAATTTGTCAAAAAATTGAGACTAAATCAGAGAAGATCTAGTACTATAAAAGTAATCAAAAAGGAGAGTGGCAATAACATACTGGCAATCAATGATTCTCTGATACCAACAAATATAAACATCGTACAAAATACCAGAATAAGTGTCTGAAGAGCAGTTTTTCATAAAACCTCATTTTCTTCTAGAATCATAGTGCTCATATCTTTTGAATACTCTATTTCTAGACCTGAAAATCAGAGAGTATTGTCTGCTATATATGTCTCAATGAGTTTTTTAGCACTCGCAGAATTGGTAAAAATATTACTCCCTGCTTTTTTATTAAAATCTAAACTGACATAGTTATACCCCGTTTCTTCATGAAATATCACAGAATAAATGATGTCTCATGGATAAATAGTTTGAATAGTAGCAATGTCAGAAAGTTTTAAAAATGAATTATTATCACTTACGATGATCAGATTTTTGAGATCATCAATAGAATCAAATTCTCATTGAAATCGAAAATCATAAGAGAGTTCACCAATGCTATAGTTCCCTATCGGAGTGTTTTTATTAAACGATCGTATTTTATTTGCTATATCTCTGAGTGACAGTCAGAGCTCCTGTATCTTATCACGCGAGAGCAATACTTCAATGTCGTAATCTGAAATACTCGATGAACTCGCATCTGCTCGAGAAGAAGTTACTCATCATAAATCAATAGAAGCAATACCTCATTTTCCAGAGAGAACACTTTTCAGTTCTTGCGCTTTTGTATTCAGAAAAAAATCAGAAAATTTTTCTTTTGGTCCATACAGCAATAACTGAAACATGAGTTCATTTGAAGTAGAAATCTCAATAACATTTGGATCTTCCGCGTCTTCTGGGAAAGAAATACTATCAATTTTATCTTTCACATCTGTCATTACATCTCGAGTACTCACTCCATTAAAAAGCTCTATTGAGACAGAGCTGACTCATACGGAAGAGTTTGAGGTGATTTTTTTAATCCCATCAATATCTTTTATTTCTTTTTCGATCTCATCTGTGATTAAACTGTCTATATCCGCAGGATTCACTCATGGATATACAGTAGTCACTCATATAATCCCAAACTTAATATCTGGACTCGATTCTTTTGGTATTGATATTAATGAAAAAATACCTGCCAAAATAACCAGAAAAATAAGTAAAAATGAAACTCGAAAGTTTTTTACCCAAAATCAGAAAAATCATTGTTCGAGTTGTTCTCTCATAAGGTGAAAA
>CAZFWS010000018.1:3439-9927 GCA_964522625.1 uncultured Candidatus Peribacteria bacterium
GTGAAAAAGTTTGAAAAATTAAAAAATATATCAGAATACTATCGAATGATAAGTTCAAATTTATTTGGATCAAAGTTGCTCACATTTGTTGTAATAATCGTATCATTCGTCAGTATGTCTACATCGCTATACTCTACAAAATCATCATATATATTCCCGAGCTGAATGTCTTTTGAAACCACCGAACCACTTTGAATAACATATATAGATCCTTGATTATCATTTTGAACCGTCACAATATCAAGAGGAAGTAATATATGAGGAGTAGAGATAGGAATATCGACCTGAATAATATCTCCTGAGATTCCAATATCACTCTGAAATAAAATACGTGAGCTATGATTGAGATTAGCATCTGCAACTGATGAAAGTGATGAAAGAGCCCCTGTAAAAGTATTTGATCCACTCGTGACATATACTTCATCTCATACATTCACAAATGGAAGTTCATTTTTTGTAAATGATATCTGTAGCTCATTACTATTTGCACCAGATATTTGCATTACCGCTGCACCATTTTGAATCTCTTGTCCAATATCTACAGACATTGAGCCAACCATACCATTCACTGGAGCCGTAATGGTTAATTTTTTATAATTTTTGAGTGCTGAGTTATAACTAATTCGTGCTCCATCGATACTGTTTTGTAAACTTCTCAGTGTGACGTTTCGTATTTCCTCTGCATTCGTCACATTTGAACTACTGGTATCTACTTGAATCTGAAGTGTATTGAGAATATTTTGTGTTGAACTAATCACTTTTGAAAGTGATGAATCCGAATTTAAGTCTCATGTTGCAATATTATTTTGAAGTATTTTTTTATCCTGCTCGAGAAGATCAATATTTTTTCGAAGAGAAAGTCTAGTATTTTCATATGTTTTTAAAAAGGTTTCCACTGTATTTTCATAGGATACAAAGGTTGTGTAATTCCCCTGAAGTGATGCCTGAAAACCATTTCATGTAGCAATATAGTTGCTGATATCTGCATCTGAAAATATGCTTGAAGAGGAAAGTGAGTTATTTAGCATAGTTTCTACTTCATTGAGAAGATTCTTACTGATATCATATCATGTCGATATCATATCAAGTGCTGCATATATATCATCCTCATCCTGAATTTCCGTGTCGTATATAGCTTGAAAGTCTCATTCTCGCAGTCGAATAATATCTCTAAGAAGTTGGAGTGTTTTATTTTTTTGTCATGAATCTCTGACTCAGAGATATGAATCAATATCATCTGCAAAATTATCATTTTTTGTTGTCACTCATAACAAGCTATCCGCATACTCTATAATGTCATCCAGAAAAATGAGCTGTGCATTTAAATCTTTTGTAAGGGTTGATTTAAATGATTCGATTCTTTGTTCATCCGCGATAACACTATTATCGTAATCGAGTTCTGCTTTTGCTATACTTGCTTCAAGTCTCTTGAGTTCTAAATTTGAAGTGGAATCATCACTCTTTATATTTGCATTATCTCTATTGTTTTGGGCTTGGATAATATCCTGATTTGCTTGAATCTTTGCATTTTCATATTCAGATTGCACACTTTCGAATCATAAACGTGCATCAGATACTTGTTTATCGAGTGTAATTTTATTCGAATCATAGGTGATTTGTGCTCGTTCGAGGTCATTTTCTGCCCTCTGAAGAGAGAGATAATAATTGGCTATATTATCCTCGAGCTGCACGAGTGGTTGTCATGCCTTAATAGTATCTCATTCACGTACAAAAATAGCGCTCACGCGTCACGGTGCATTTGCTAGAATACGAATATCTGAAGATGAAGATACTCGTGATGTCTTGGTTAAAAAAGTTTGGTTATCAAAATCTGATAGTTTTTTTGTTTCCACAAAAAATTCTTTTTTTTGTTCTTCTATTATTTCATCCACTCCTCAACAAGAGCTAAGAAATAATAGTAACATGATAATAGAAATATTTTTTTTGAAATGCATGCGTAGAAATAGAAAATAATTATAATACAGTATACCCCTCTGAATAAAATTGCAACTGATTTTATATGACAAATAATAGGACCAGCAAAAGAGTAAAAAAGTTTCAATTATTTTCCAAATCACTGCGTTTTATGAATCGTTCCATCACTCATGAGTATCATCCCCTCTAGTCACGCTATACTATTGAGTATTTTGATAGATATATCCACCGGAGAAACAAAAAGTGCGGTAGAAAATATATCTGAAAAAGTAGATAGATTATGTGTCACAAAAATAGATTTTTTATCAGATATACTTTTTTTATGTATTGGGTTAATTAGATGATGATCATTATGAAATTTTCTCCTGTTTCACGATGATGATGCTACAGAGAGGTTATCTAAAATAATTTCTCACATATCTTCAAGAGTATCAGGGTTCTCTAAAGCAATTTTATGAATTCATGAGACTCGAATATCTCCTCAAAAATCTATAATAAAGTTGTGGTATTTTTTTGAAAGATAATTATAGATTTTATCCACTAAATATCATTTTCATACGGCTCAGATATCAATACAAACACCATTTTTTAATGTAATATTGTGTTCAGTGAGCTCTATATTTTTATAGCCTATATGTTCTATAAGTGAGCTCTCCTTGATACCATATCATTTATTTTCGAGTAGAGGAAGCAGTGTGATATCAAAATACCCATCTGTCATATCAGAAACCTTCTGACAGAGTTGAATAATCGAAAAAAACTCTTGCGTAATCGCAGAGTTTTTTTGTGTATTGAGTTGATCGAGGTAATTACCTGGAATAAAACGAGAATATGTTTGCTCAAATTCTGAAACAAACTGAAAACATTTCTCAAAATCAGATATATCTGCATCCTCAAATATTTCTATTGTCAGAACAGACCCGCATCATGGTTTTGATTGTTTCATATGTTTATGATTAACCCATCCTCCTCCACTCCGTTTCGGAGACTTCCCTTAAAAAAGGGAAGAAAATTTCGGTATATATTATAATTGTTCTTTGATAGCTGATTTAAAAGCATCTCCTGTGAGTGATGAACCGGTTTTATAGTTTGCAGCATCTTCTAGAGTTTTTCAAACGAGTGATTGAATAGCTGAATTAAATTCAGCTACATCATATGTAGTTGCTGATACAGCAATAGTATCAATGGTTCCATCTGCAGAAAGAGTATAGTTAATTTTCATATCTACCGGTCCTTTAGGATTTGAGTATGCTGCATCTAATGTTACTGTTTTTGTAGTATCTTCTTCAAGATTATCGAGAAGTTCTGTTTGAGCTACCACTTCATCTGATGTAGTAGTGCTTACTTGTTCAGATTCAGAAACTTCATCATCGTGATCATCGTCATCGTGATCATCGTCATCGTGATCATCGTCATCGTGATCATCATCGTATTCTTCAGTATCTTCTGAAGCAGAAGTATCAACTGTTTCTTGTGTTGCTACTATTTCTGTATCCTGTACTTTTTCTTCTGACAGTTCATGTGAACATGCTGTAAGGAATACTAGTCCCATAATTACAAATAGAAATTTCATAGTTTTTTTATGAATTAAATTTTAAAATACTCAATTACTATATATACTTCAAATATATTTTCAAAATTTTTTTCTATGAAACACTTGCAAACATTTTCAAAGTATTTTATATACATAACTTTAATATGAATTCCAGCTATCTGGTGTATGGATCTGCATTATGATTTTTATTATACATCCATGATTTTTGGAAGAAGTTTTGCAGCTATACTTTGGGATATTGCATGGGTTTCTATTCTACTTGTTATGATGATACGACCATTATCAGAACTGTTTCCTCAATTTCCTGTATTAAAAAAGCTTATTTTTCTTCGAAAAGCCTTTGGTATATTATCAGCCACTATTGTGATAACAAATTTGGTGGTCAATGGTTTAACTAGGGTTGATTTTTTATCAAATTATTTTTCTTTTGCGAATTGGTCTATTGATCTTATTAAAATTGATTTTATCTGACACTATTTTTATTTTCCTTGGTTTACTCCATCCCCTTTTTTCGCTCGAATGAGTGAAGTAACAGCAATTATTCTACTAGCTACTTCTAATATGTGGAGTATGAAAAAACTCTGAAAAAACTGGAAACGAATACAAAAACTTACCTATCTATATTTCATATCTGGCTGACTGGTTGCAGGTCAATATGAACCGGTTTGGTATTATGGAAGTATGGGGATTGTTGGGGTGGTATATATTGGTGCTCTGATAAAAAAATAGCACCTGTCATAAATCATCATTATTGCCATTGCATTCCTATTATTTTTCATTATGATATGCAATATAATTATATAAATAAATAGACTATGAGTAGTATCACTATTAATGTTCCAACATGAACTGAGCAAAAATACCATACTGTTTTAAATACGCTCGTGCAAAACTACTGAGTAGATGATTTAGAAGATGCACTTCTATGACTCCATATCGAAAATTCTAAACAAGAAGCTAGTTTTGTAAAAGAAGATAAAGTTATGTATCACCTTTCTTAATATCTATGCAGATAAAATATAATAATAGTTTTCTCAAAGATATTCAAAAAGGACTTCCAAATAACATCAAGGATCAAGTAAAAGATACTATTAATACTATCAAAATATCTAAGGATATATATAAAATAAAAAATACTAAAAAATTAAAATGATTTCTCAATAATTATAGAATTAGAATATGAGACTATAGAATAGGTTTTCATATTGAAAAAAATACTATTATCTTTGATAGATGTTTGCATAGAAAAGATATTTATAAAAAATACCCTTAAAAATATACATGGGAGAACACCATATCCACACCATCCGAAAAAAATCAGCCGAGCGAACCTCTATCATTGATGAGGTACTTGTAGCATGACTCAAAAATATAGAATCTCTTGATCGAGAGAATTTTCATAAAATCAAAAATAAAATCTATGGAGTCCATAAGGTTGATAAACCTATCCCAAGTATAGAACTTATCGAACGATATAACGAACTGATCGCTACAGGAGAACTCGAAGAAGATCTGCGATTTAAAAAAATACTGAGAAAAAGATGAGTCCGAAGCCAGTCAGGAGTCACAGTCATTTCCCTGCTTACAAAGTTTTGGGGTTGCCCAGGAGAATGTGTATATTGTCCCACTTTCGAAGGACTGCCAAAATCATACATACCCAATGAACCGGCTGTTATGCGTGCAGAACTGAACAAGTTTGATGCTATTATGCAGATTCATAACCGACTCCGAGCACTCGAGATAACGGGACATAAAATAGAAAAAAATGATGTTAGAATTATTGGAGGAACCTGGTCTGTGTATCCACTCGAATATCAGCATGATTTTATCAAGGGTATTTATGATGCCTTCAATACCTATGACGATATGAAACAGTATATCGAAGATACGGATCTATCAACCGACCGATTTGCCAGTTTTAAAATATCTCAAAAATACAAAGCTAAACTATCACAGTCACTCGAAGATGCTAAAAAACTCAATCAAACCAGTCGATGTAGAGTCATAGGAGTTGCAATCGAAACACGGCCTGACTGGATCACTCCAGAGGAAATTCACCGACTCAGATGATATGGGGTCACCAGAGTAGAAATCGGGTATCAAACTACTTTTGATGATATCAATGAACTCAATAAACGAGGACATGGAAATGCAGAGTCTATTGCCGCTACAAAAATGCTCAAAGATGCTGGGTTTAAAGTCGTAGCACATATGATGCCAAACCTACTGGGATCAACTCCAGAAATGGATAAGCAGTCACTTCAGCGTATATTTGACGATAGTGATTTTCGTCCTGATGAACTCAAAATATATCCAATGGTCGTGACTGATAAATCAGAACTGACCGATATCTGGAAGGATGGATGATTTACAGCCTATGATGATGAAACACTCATCAATCTCACGGCAGACCTCGAGGCCATGATACCAGAATATGTTCGATTGAACCGTACCTATCGAGATATCCCAGCTACTGAAATACTCGAATGATCAAAACTTGCGAACCTTAGACAGATTGTTGAAAATAAACTTGCAGCAGAATGACGAAAACTCATCGATATTCGTCACCGAGAAATAAAATTTGGAAAAAATGATCCCCAAAATGCTGTTCTACATGACTGCGACTACCCTGCATCCGACGGACATGAACACTTCCTCACTTTTGAAGATCCAGAAGACCGAACTATTTTCAGTCTCCTCAGACTTCGACTTCCAGGAGAAAATCCAGAGATCATACAGTTCTTCCCAGAACTTCAATGAGCGGCTCTTATACGAGAAATTCATACCTTTGGAGACCAACTCAGTATCGGAGAAAAATGAACCACCTTTGGTCAACACCTATGATTTGGGAAAAAACTCATTGCTCACTCAGAAGAAATAGCCAAACAAGCCTGATACACAAAAATAGCCGTAATAGCAGGGGTATGAGTACGACAGTATTATGAAAAACGATGATATGAGTTGGAGGGAGAGTATATGGTGAAAAAGATATAATTAC
>CAZFWS010000019.1:0-9777 GCA_964522625.1 uncultured Candidatus Peribacteria bacterium
GCGAGTGGATTTAAAAATCCAAACTCCATCATGTTTAGATATTCATGATAATGACTCCAAAAGTAACGTGTTGGAGTATGACAATAACAGATATGAAGGGTGTCTGGTTTCGTAATCACTCACTTAGATTCTGCTGAGCTACTGGATATCACTATATCATACTCTGACAGATCAAAACTCTCAAATGCAAGCGGTCTGAGTGTCAGTGCGAGTTTATGTGAACGATTCAAAAATGGAATATTTTGAAGGAACGAAGTGGTGATTTTTCTCCGCTGAAAAACTGGATTATCATGCTGAAAAAATACAGATGTGAATATGTCTGCCTGAGGAAACATCTGGAGCAAGTGTGATAGCACCAACTCTGCTCCTCCCCAATCGGTGATCCAATCACATACAATTGCTATTTTTTTATCTTCCAGACTTTGCATTTTATCTATTTAGCATATACTTCTGGTTGTATAGTAAACCTTATATATATTTATGCAAATCTTTTGAGTCCCTCTGCATACCCTGAAGTACGATGATTTTTTCAAACAAATTACTGCGTTCAAAAAACCTCAGATCGTATTTACTCCAAACCCTGAAATACTCCTGCATACTCTCAAAGATCCTACATTCAAAAAGCTCCTACTTCAGGCTGATTATCTCACCATAGATGGGATCTGACTCTATCTGGGTTTTCAGGCAGCAGAATATGAATCGAACCTACTTCGTTTCCTCCTGCTTCCATACTTTTTTGCTCGTATTATCTTTGCTCGAAAATCTTTATACCAGCAATATGGAGAACGAATCTGTGGAAGTGACCTGACACGAGATTTAGTAGAATATGCTGAAAAAAATAAGATTCACATTGCTATCATAGATCCGTATTTTCCAGATGATGCTAAAAAAGTTGCTTCACAACGAACATTTATCACAGACCTCCAAGCAAAACATCCAAAACTGATATTTGATTATTATATCTATCAAAATCCAGATGAAATACACGAAAAAATAGCCTCCTCAAAAGCTCAAATACTCTTCTCTACACTTGGTATGAAGACCCAAGAGCAATCGGTTATTACCACTATGAATACGGCAAAAAATATAAAACTCGGGCTCTGAGTCGGAAGTAGCTTTGATGCTATCATCTGATTCCAAAAACGATCCCCAAAAATAGTTTCACAGTTATGACTCGAATGGGGATATAGAATCCTCACAACCCCAAATAAAAAACGACAGTTACAGAAAATATGGAGAGCGATTGTCGTGTTTAGTTGGGAGGTGGTAAAAAAATAAATTATCTGAAAAATATTTTTTTTGTTTAGAAATTTCATTCTCAAATTTTGATTTTTCAATCTTTTAATGGTATCATTATTATACTTTTTAATATATAAATAATTTTATTATGAACAAAAATACAAAGGCCATACTTGTATATAGTCTTCTTGGTTGAGTATGAAATTTTCTACTTTCAATTCTAATTTCTTGAATAATACTTTATGTAGTAAGTTTAAAAATAACTCATCTACATCCGACTCTTATAGAGCAGCTATACTCGTATACTTTTACAGTAGTATTTTTACTTATCGCTCATATTGTGTGAAAGAAGGTTTCAGCACAAGTAGAAGGGGGTTACAAAAAAATAGCTTGATATTCAAGTCTAATTGTACTTGTATTCATGCTTATCTGGAGTCAATTTCAAGAGATTTTATATACCCTGCTAACTTCCTTCTCATTTTTTGTAATATCGCTTTTAAGTATTAGAAAGTATCTTACTCCTGAAGAAAAAGATGCTCTATATGATAAAGTCGCAGAGGAAAAAACTGTTGTATAATACAAATAGTATTTAAATTCTCTATTTTTTTAGAAAATTAAATTCTACCTAAATAAATTTGACTTCCATTTCAAAATCCATATACATATCCATGTATAGATATTTCCTCTTCCAAAAAACAATGAGACAAAATACACAAACATTTTTTTTCTTTTACTTCTTTCAAAACTAAGTTTGAGAGTGTTTTTGAATAGATAGAAAATTATCTAACAAGAATCTTTCAAACAAAGCGTTTGGAAGATTTTTTTATACTTTTTAGCCCCTTTTTATATTATGCTAGTAAGCGTCCCTAAAAATATAGATTCTTGAGAATCTCCGAAAAATTTATGATTAGATATAAATGATTTGAACCATTTTAATTATGAAGTTACCCTATCTCCTGGACAAGTATGTTCAGAAACTTGAGATTGGCATATAACAATTCAATGAGAAAAATGATGACAAAGTAGAGAAATACATATTATCTACCCAGCAGATGATTCCTCTCAGTACAACATAAAAATTTGAGATACAACACATAACATAAAAAAAGAATCTCAAGAAGATAAAATTATGAGAGCGGTATTAAAAAAATGAGGTCTAGATATTCCTATTATATATTTGCCAACATCAGATGGGTGAGAAATATCTCCTCATGCTCAAATAAATAGATTTATGTCTAAATAATTGACTATACCCGCATCACCAAAACATGTACTCATCCCATACAGCTGAGACCAAAAAGGATATACCCAAGCACCACTCATAGTGGTGTTTTTGGTGGTTCATCTATGATGTCTGATTCCTCTAAAGCAATAATTTCTGTATCTATTTTTGAAGTTTTTTGTATCTGTCATGTATTTTTTGAAGACTTTGAAGAAGTTTTTTGGGGTGATGAAGCTGAATACGAATTCATCTGATCAATATAATCCTGAGTCCACTCGACGAGACTACTTTTGATATACTGTTCTGTTCATCCTGGAGGCATCAGATAAAAATTCATATCATAATATCCGGGAGAAATGTCGGTGATTTTTTTACTATATTTTCCAGTATCATCTGCGATAATATGGTATGTATGATCTCACCATTTTACTATCACCGTAAAATTTGGTTCTGTTTTTCCTGATATTTTAAAACTCTTTTTCTGGTATGAAAGTGTCTTTTGAAAGATATATTTTTTTGGTTTTTTTACTTCCAGATGACCGTTATTTTTCTCTACTTTAAGATCGATTTGATCTGTATCAAGCAGGAGAAAACTATCTTGTTCTGGTGCATTCTCAGTGATGATTTCATCTATTTGTTCCTCTGGTGTAAATACCTCTTCTTCAATGATATATTGTTTTTCTTGTTTTTCTATTTTTTTAATAATCTTTTGGAGATCTGCTTCCTGCCAAATTCATATTTTATCTTTTTTAGCCTGCTTTTGGAGTTTGATAAATTCGGCCTGATATGGAAAATCATAACGAGTATAGACTCTTGCAAATCACTGTGTAATCAGTTCTGCATTAAAAAATAATTCATCCAAATACACATATCCCAACAATCGACCATACTTATCCTGATAATTACTGAGTGATTGTTTCACAGTAATTTGTTTTCATTCAAGTGAGGTTTGAGTAAATTTTGCTGCCTCTATCCCATATTTTTCCAGTAATTTTTCAGGATGTTTTGTTTCTGGTGTATCGACCCCTATGAGTCTCACTTTATGAATACTATCATCATCAAAACGAACCTGAATCGTGTCCCCATCAACAACACGTATCACGTATGCTGACCTGGTAATCGCATCGGTATCTCATGGTTTTAATACATAATCATCGGGTATTTGAAAATCCCAGGAAAGTGTATCCAGAAGATCATCTCCAATTCATATATTCACCTCGTCCAAAGTATTTCAAAGAGATATACTAGTGAGTGTTTTCATAAACCGATGCTGTTCATCGGGTCATAAAAATATATCTGTTTCAATCTGATATTGTTTGCTTCATTTTCACACCAAATCATCAATAAAAAGTCATTTGAGATTTATGGTGTGATCAGAAATATTCACCAGTTCTATATACTCGGACTCAACATCTTTTCCCTTAGGGTTTATCAAAGCTCCATAAATCTGTATTCACTCAAACTGCTCTACTCCCCCTTTAACAAAGGGGGTTGGGGGGATTTCTTCCGAGGATTCAGAGGCAGCTTCTTCCCCCATGACAAGGGGGGATTGAGGGGGGTTCTGTTCCTCGGATTGAGGGGGTATTTCCTCTCTCGATTGGGATATCTCTGGTACCACATACCTATTCCTCACCTGCAAAGACAACTGCTCTAAAAATCAATCCTCTTCGTGATATATTCTCACACTCACATCATACATTCATGGATAAACGTAAATAAAACCTGGATTACAAGTAGTGGTGTATTTTTCTAAATGCTCGATACCGTCAAACTCCCATATACAATACTCTTTTGATCGTTTTTTATATTCCAGATTAATTTTACACCGTTCATCTGAACACGTTCATCCAGAATCCAGTCATGATTGGATATTTATAACCCTCTCTACTCCTTCTTTAACAAAGGGGGTTGGGGGGATTTCTTCCGAAGATTCAGAGGTAGATTCCTCCTCAGAAACCCCCCTCGATCCCCCCTTGTCAGGGGGGAGGATAGTAGGGTTATGTACTTCAAACATGTGTGCAAAATGAAATTCTCCTGTTTTTTTATAGGTCAAAATAAGCGAAATATGAAACTCTCCTTCTGGAAAAATCACAGTATTTGGGTTACACCTGGAAAATTGTTCTGATTCAAGAGAAGTATTCCATAAGCAATCATACTTGGTAGAGATATTTTTTCACTCGAGTGTTTCGAGTTTAAAATTTATCTTACACTCTTCTTTTTGTGCATCACAAATATGAGGTGAATGATCTGTGGATACTACATAACTCGGTCGCTGAAAAACAACCTGTGTCTCAGGAAATATATGCGCGGATGATGCTTCATCTGAATAGAGATATGCTGACGAGCTCAATACTCCACAAGATAAGAAAAAAAAGCAATAGAGTATGCTTTTTCATAAAAAAATTCTCCTTTTTTTCATGAATGATTATGTAATATTTTTAAGTAAGTATTGAATCTGTTTCCCGTATTCGCGAGCCTGTTTTTTGAGCCATACGGGTTCATGGTTATCAAAATCATGCACCAGTGCATTCCGAACTTTATGCAGTTTCCATATTTTTTGTAGATCACCTATTTCATTCGGCTCTTGTTTGAGAATTTCTCAAAAGCTGCCAGTATATCCGAGTGCTTTCAGTATTTTATGATAGAGTGTATCACTATCGATAATGATTTCTTTATCACTGGTCGAGGCTATTATTCGTTTGGCCTGTTTTTTAAAAGTTGTTATTTGTTCGGATGAGAGTTTGCGTTTTCTACTGAATTTGATGACGGTAAAAATAGCACCAATAATCAGAAGAACAAAAAATCATATTCCAATATAGAGTCCGATTCACATAAGATATCACATTAAATATTATTTTGTATCACTGTTTTGAGTTCATCCAGTCAGTCTTTTTCCTGAGCGGATATAAAGACCACTGTTTCTTCAGAAAACCGTTCTTCAAGAGCCGTTTTCACAGAATCATCACTGACCTGATCCATTTTATTACAGATGATGATTCGCCGTTGTGTCGCTCATATTTTTTCAAGTATTTCATCCACTACATCTATTTTGAGATTCACTTTTGGATCAGAAGCATCAATAACATGTAGGAGTATATTGGATTCTATAGAATCCTCTAGCGTTGAAGCAAAAGCATCCACTAATTTTGGTGGCAGTTCTCGAATAAATCCAATCGTATCATTGATCAGGATTTCTTTTGGTGGGATATAAGCTCCTGTTTTTTCATTATAAGTGGCTGGTACAAACATCTTTCCAACACTCGTTCCGAGTGTCGCAAAAAGCTTGTCTTCGGCTAACACTCATTTCTTCGTGAGTGCATTGGTCAAAGTTGATTTCCCAGCATTGGTATATCCAACTACTCCTACCGTAGCAATTCATTTTCGTGATCGTCATTGTCGGTGTTGAGCTCGAACCTTAGCATGGTGTGCCAGATCAGCGACGATCATCTTTTCTCGTTTTTGCAGATGTCGTTTCATGATCTCGGTATTGGTTTCCCCTCGTCACTGTCCTGCTTGTTTCCCCAGCTCCATACCCATATCAAATATTCGTGGTCCCATATGTTTAATACTGGCCAGTTCTATTTGCAGTTGAGCTTCTTTAGATTGAGCATGTCGTTCAAATATTTTCAGAATCAGATCCACTCTATCCCAGGCCTTAGCACCAATAGGCTTGAGTTTTTCGTTGATTTTATAGATCTGAGAGGGTTTGAGAATATTTCCTAGGATCAATATATTTGATTCCTCTAGTTTCATTTGTTCTATAATGTCGTCCAATCTTCATTCTCCAATAAAGGTGTTATAATCAGGAACTGATTTATTTTGGATATGTTTCACGATCACCACTCAACCATAGGTATTCACCAGGTTTTCCAGCTCCAACATTCTATCCTCCATCTGTTTTCGCACATCCAGTTCTTTTGGGAGTATATCTGCCACAAAAACCCGTAGTTGCCCTCCGGTATATTCGATATTGCTCTGGATTTGCTCCAGTTCTCGCTGTGATTTTTGTCGGGACATAGAAAGTGTTTTGTTTTTAAATATATAGAGATAGTATAGAGAAAATAAAAAATTATCATACTTTTAATTCCTCTATCTTTTTCGCACTGGTATTATGAATAATATTTTGCAGTTGTTTTTGCGCTTCTCATAAAATTATATCAAATCTCTCTTGTGAATGCATCCCTTTTTCTATCAGTACGGAATTAAGATATTCACAATTACTCAGTACTATGAGCTCGTGCATTGTTGCGTAATCTCTAATATTTGTCGCTTTTGATACTACTCAGCTTTCACCTCTCCATTGCTTATTTGTTTTTCAAAAAATAGCCATATTTATCAGATCCGCTTCATTTGCATATTTGAATCCTTGTTGTATCTTGTTTTCTATTTTTCAATCAATAATATTTCTTTTTATAGCGTCTGTTTGTACTTGATAATTCACTTTCGAAAGTATTCTATTTAAACTCCATTGTGGGTCAATTCTTCTCTGTTCTATTTCTTTGAGTCGTTTGAATTCTTTAATCAAATACAACTTAAATTCAGGAGATATCCAAGAAGCAAATTCAAATGCTATATCTGATTGAGCAAATGTTCCTCCTTGATGTTTTCATGAACGAGAAACTATTCAAATAGCATTGACTCCATCAATCCATTTTTTTGGACTCATGAGAAATGCATTGAGTCATACATCTTTTTTAAACCCCTCCGATTGCAGGGGTTTAAAATTACTGTTATTTAATTCTTCCCAAAGTGACAAAAATTCAAGTGTATTTCTGTTTTTCATCCAGTTTTGTACCACCTGGTCACTTCTATCAGATCGAGATTTTGCGATGTCTGTAAGAGATATATAATCTTCTCATCACACTTTAATAGTAGAAATTCTTTCACCAGCCACATTCAATATTTCACGAACCATCCTTTTTTATCGTTTATGGAATAATTTATTATATATAATAATAGCTAAAATATACTTTATATCAAGTACAACAGAAATATTTTAGCTTTTTTTAAGCTTGTAATATTTCTTTTAATATCAATAAAATACAACAGGCATAAAAAAAGCTTCTCAGATGAAGCTTATAATTTCCATTCTAATCATACTTCAATGGATTGCTCTCCATCTTGTCATAAAGCATTTGATCCGTTTCATTTGACCACAAATGAAGTATGATCAGTAAATGGAACAGGTGCCGTAAATGACACGGAAGTGTATTGACGATGCGTTGTATCTAAAGATCACAAAATTGTCTCAGATCCATCTGGTCAAGAAATATAGGCATTAGTATGAGATATGCTTGCAGACCAACGACCATATTCCGCTCATACTCATACAGTTGCCTGAAATCGCGTTTCACCATAATCACTATTCATAGGAAGTATCATGTTTGCATCACCGGTGATATGCAGCCCTTTTCCTTTTTCTCAAAGAAAATATTTATCTCCTGAAACCTGTGCTCTAAAATCTAGAGTATTTCAAGATACCCCTTCATAAGCAGATTTATTTTCATACCAACCTCCCATTTCATGCCAAGCTCTCTGAATACCATCTCAACCAAGGTCTCAAATAGCTTGTATACCACCACCCACGAGCACACGAACATCATGAACATCTGATGACCATGATGCTACTTCTGTTTGCACTCATATAGATATGTGATCAATGCGCGTAGCAGCAGAAAAATCATTATTTTCAAAATCTTCTCCATGTGTGTAATGGTTCCATTTTGCATCGATATCATAGGTATTTCATGCCTCTGTTTTCCACTCTCATCAAATATCCAATCAAAAACTCAATCCTGTATCATCACCAAAAATTTCTCCATCTAGAGCAACACCATTATCATTAAACGTTGAAAGTCGTAATTCTTGTAGTCCAGATTTGGTGGCAGCTATAATATCCTTTTGTTCCGCTTCTGTGTTAGCTTCTGTGTTAGCTTCTTGAAGGGTGTCGGGCATTTCAGGGACTGAATATGTTGGTGTTTCTCATCCCATTATGATTTTTCGTTATCAAAATAACTATACAGATCAAATGCTAATTTTTTGACATATTTTTCCTCAAGAAAAATTTGTGATACTACTTTTTTATTTCCCTTCACTAAAGGATTATTTTGAATAAAATTGAGTGCAAAAATATTATCTGATGATCGTACTACAACTTCATCACTAAATTTTCCTTCAAATCATTCATCAAAAACAATCGTTGCTTTCTCTTCAGGAACTGCGTCTTTATCTGCCATATAGTATATATTTAAATGTATAATATATGCTATATTAATATACTTATTCAGATAACACAAATATCTGATATGCTTTTCTTTGACTTTTATTTATAAATACTACAATAAAAGCAATTATTATTAGTTTTATTTAAGATTATATATAGTAAAATTGATAGTATACATACATTAATATTTTTAACATACATACATGAACCATAATTACGATTACGACCTCATTATCATCTGAGCCGGAAGTGCTGGATACCCTACTGGAATGTACGCATCCAGATACAAGATCAAGAACCTCATCATTGGGGCACAACCTGGAGGAGCCCTAGCAACCTCACATAAAGTAGAAAACTATCCAGGAACTCTGTCAGCCAGTGGAAAAGAAATCATGGATAATTTTAGGGACCATGCTACAGCCAGTGGATCTGAAATACTTAGTGATATGGTCACCGAAGTGAATAAAATAGATGATCACTTTGAACTCAAAACTGCCGGTGGAAAAGAATTGAGTAGTAAATACATTGTTCTCGCAACCGGAAATAACTACCGAAAACTCTGAGCAACCGGGGAAAAAGAATTTCTTGGAAAATGAGTTTCCTACTGTGCGACCTGTGATGGAATGTTTTTTAAAGACCGAGAAGTAGTACTGGTTGGATGAGGAAATACAGCACTTACCGAGGCTCTCTACCTAGCTGAAATCTGTAAAAAGGTTTCTATTATTCACCGAAGAGATACTTTCAGAGCAGAGGATATATGGGTGGAACAAGCAAAAAAGACTGAGAATATAGAATTTGTTCTCAACGAAGAGGTGGAAGAAATATCTGGATCTATGTTTATGGAACAGGTCACCCTCAAAAGTGGAAAAACAATTCCTGCAGATGGTATCTTTGTTGCAGTTGGGAGTGATCCAAATACTTCACTGGTCAGTGATATGAATCCAGAAAAAGATGATGAGGGATGTCTCGTAGTAGACGCTCGTCAAGAAACCACCGTTCCTGGTCTCTATGCAGCCGGTGATGTCACGACCAATTCAAATAAATTTAAACAGACGATCATGTCAGCTGCGGAGGGATGTTTAGCAGCAGATAG
>CAZFWS010000020.1:0-9710 GCA_964522625.1 uncultured Candidatus Peribacteria bacterium
ACAATGTCTGTATCCCCCGACTCAATACCAAAAAACTCGAAATCATCTCACTCTTTTACATCTATAAAATACTTATCTGAAGATGTTTTTCAAATCACTCCAGAAAATTCACTTGGACACTCGGTAGTCTCACGTACAGCAGTATTCATAAGCAATATATTAAAAATAATATAATAATTACATATTACATAAATACACCTGTATTATTTCTTTTTTGGGATGCCATAATACTGGAGTAAATATTCAGATATTTCACTAAATAAATATGCGGATGATTGTCATCCATAGTTCGTGGTTCGAGGTCTCTCAAGTTTGACGATGATAACAAATTGGGGATCTTCTGCAGGTCCATATCAGGCAAATGATGCCCAGGTAGATCAGATTCATTTTTCATATCCACCTCGATATGGTATTTGAGAAGTTCCTGTTTTTCCAGCAAGAGAATATCCATCCACTCCACCATTTCTTGCAGCACCATCATCAATACTCGAAACAAGCATGGAATTGAGTGTTTGCGATGTTGCTTCCTTAATGACTCGACGTTCTTTCTCTGGTTTATATTCTATCATTCTCCCGTCAGGAAATTCAAGAGAGTCAATCACTCGTGGGCGAATATGTACTCATCCATTTGCTATAGTACTATACGATGCAGCCATTTGAAGAGGGGTTACACTGACTCATAAACCATAAGAATTCGTCAATAATTGTGCCACTGACCAACGTTCATGTGGCTTCAATGTAGCATATGTTTCTCATGAAAGTGAAATTCATGTAGGAGATGAAAATCAAAAATCTTCTAAATATTGATGAAACAATACCTTCCCTATTCTTTGCACAATACGAATCATCCCAATATTACAACTATAATTCAGTGCATGAGCAAAGCTATGATACCCTAAACATTTTTCAGAATCATTCCGAATTGGAAATCCATCAATCACCACTTCCCCAATATCATTATACGTACTCCAACGAGAAATTTCTCCGGTATCCAGTCCTATTGCAACAGTTATTGTCTTCATAATAGACCCAGGTTCATACAGTCATGATATAGCATCATTTACATATACTTGTGGTCAAAAATCATTCTTGTATTTATACTTTATGAGTGTGGGATCTGCTACTTCTTCCCTGCTAGCAGATCTGAGAAAAATTTCTTTATTATCATAAAAAAACTTTTCTCCATGTTCACTATCTACCACAAATACCGGAAGTCATAATAAATTTATAGCTGGATCAGGATATTTTCAAAAGCTCACTCGTTCGAGCTCATATACTTCTCAATAGTTATTTAAATCAAACGTAGGTGCGTTTGCCATAGCAATCACACGTCCTGTCTTTGGTTCCATAACAACTATACTTCCTCTATTTGCCTGATATTTATCAACTCATGAAACTAAAATAGATTCTACTTTTTTTTGTATATTTCGATCAATACTCGTATATACCTTGACTCATTCACCAGTGATATCTGATTTTTTCAGGCCAATTGGATCAATAATTCTCCCTCTGATATCTTTTCTGGAGACTATTTTACCATTATTTCATTGTAAAATATCATCAAAATATCATTCGATACCATAATTTCAAATAGACTGTTTATCAACAAATCATACTATCTGTGATCATATATTTCATTCAGGATAATATCGATTTGGATTCGGTTCCATGATAATAAATCTCCCAACACTTTGTGATCGATCGATCAATCATTTTTTAATAGCAAGAGACTCTTCCTCAAGAAAATTTTTAATATATTCTGATACTGGAATAGAGAGTCGTGATACAATAGGAACATATCGAACCAAGCGATCCCTCATCAGGTACTTAATTTTTTCTTGATTCGTTCATAGTATAATAGCAACTTGTTTTGAAGCATGATCTATATCCTGTATTTCTTGTGGATTAATATACAAAAAATTATTATTTGGGTACAGTCCTGGAATTCATAGTACTGAAAGTGCCGATATTTGTTCTGCATCCAGTTCTTGATCTACAAAAACACTGGTTACCTTTTTCTTATTTACTTTTTCTAAAATCACTTCGCGTATATTTGACTGAATACTCTCTGGATCATTCGAAAATTCTGGAAAATCTATCACTCATAAAAATTGAAATAGATTATCACGACAATCCGAACTCAGTGGAAATTCACATATCTGACGATATACAATATCTACCAAAAAATCTGTTAATTTTGCTTTACTCCCCTCTACTTGTGGATCAATAGCAATATCATATAAGTTTACCGAAGTTCCAAATACGGTTCCTCCATCCGTAGAAGAATAAATCGTTCATCGTGTGACTGGTACCACTACAGTTCCAATCTGTTGTTTATCGGCCAGATTACTATAAAAATCATAATTTGATACGGTATACGAAAACATTTTTCCTGTAATAGCCAGAAAAAAGAGTACAAAAAATATTCCAATGACTGTTGATCGATCGGATTTTCGAAGCATGGTATCAAAAAATTGAATATATTTTTTATGTTTCATCTATATGAAAAAAAGAGAAATACAAGACTTTATTTCTGCGGGAATTATATCTTCATTATGTATTTTCCCAAGTTTTTTTTCGAAATAATCTCCTCATAACTTTGTGACTTCTTTTTCTACCACTCATGATAATTTTTCCAGAACATATGGAAGTGAAGAATGGTTATATTTTTGAATCGATCGATACATCGCATAGATCGATTCTTCATAAGTCCCAACACACTCAAATGGTTTATGTGTATCATGTCAGATTAGCCCTGAAAAATCATTCAGCAATTCAGGATCTTCGAATAAATGAGATCAAAAAATATCTTTTACTTGGGATGGGCTCAAAAATGCTGAAAACATCAAATATACAAATGCACATTTTTCACATTTGCCACACCAGTTTCATGTATGTTGTGGATCCGTTGTGAGCGTAAAATTTTTATTACAACTCGAAAAACTAGAAAAATACTTTCCAGCTGAATTCGCAAATATTTCTGCTATTTTATATTCATGAAATCATCTGAGGAGAGAAAAATATTGTATATCTGAAGTGATATATTTTTCTGAATATTTTTTGAGATCTTTTTCAAATTCAAAACTCTTTGAATATTGATGATTAATATTCATTCATTCCCAAAGAGTATTTCCTTCATCTGCAGAATATTCATTCGAAAGAATAATATATGTATAATCATACATATATGCTGTCACAAAACTAATGCACGCTATAATTCCTGTAATCGGAACATGTCCATTATAATAACCATCTGCATTCATTTTAAATAAATGATCTGACAGAGTTCGTGTGACTTGAAGGGCAGGTGATCAAAAAGTTGTCAGAGTGGAGGACTTAATAGCATCTATTTTTCAAAAAACATAGGGGGTCGCTGATATATTACTTTTTTCTAGTAGTATAGATGATACAATAGAATCCTTTCATCATCACCACGGAAGAAGTGCACGATCAGATCATTGAATATCTTGCTTATGATAGGTGATACAGCTTTCACTTGAAAAATTAAGCAAATCATGAGGTTTGATATTATTTTGAATAAAAAATTCTCCGAGTCCATTCAGATAAAATTTTTTCCAGAATTCAGCCTGTTCTTGATCAATATTCCCACTCAGTATCATCAGGTTTTTTGTCGGGAATAATTTATAATAACTGATTCCCAGAGCAATATGACAGTGAAATAACAGTGACTGGATACAAGAGCTATCAATATCACTCCTCATAGAAAAAGTATCCGATGAAAAATCAATTTCTTCGGTAAAAAATTCCTCTCGATCAAAACTATACCCAAAATATGCTTTTTGGGTTTCTGGGTGAAAAGAAAAATTTTCAAAATAAAATGTGCTTAATGCCTTCATTCTTCTTATTGTAATTTAGATAATAGATATTTCAATATTTTATTTTAATTTGTTTTTTTAGCTCTTCTTTATATAATGCCATTTGTTTACTGGTGTATTTTCCGGTTTACAAAAATTTATATTATATTTATTACAAAATACGATTATGCCAAAAAAATTAACAGCAAAACAAAAAATTATTTCTGATTTTGCTCAAAAAAAAGGTGATACAGGATCACCAGAAGTACAAATAGCACTTCTTACAGATAGAATTGAAAACCTTAAAAACCATCTCGCTGAACACGGAAAAGATAACCACTCTCGAAGAGGTATCATGCTTATGGTAGCAAAAAGAAGAAAACTTCTTGCATACCTAAAACGAAAAGACGCGGAAAAATATTCAGAAGTTATTGATAAACTCAATATCCGAAAATAATTTCAACACACAAAAAAGCATCTCTAAACAGAGATGCTTTTTTGTGTTATCCATATACTCGGTCAACCTGAATTTCTTGAAGTCATGCATTCAGTTTCGATTTGAGTCGATCCACACATCGATCAATAATTAAATAATCATAATCTCAAAGCTCGAGTCACATTTTTACAATAGTGGATCATTGTTTGGTCTTTTTAGTAGAAATATCAATAATATTAATATTCATTAGATAGAGTATTTCTGTGATTTGTCGTAGGATACCTACTTTATTTTTTACCATCAGTGTAATATCTACATGAATCGCTCACTCATCATCTCATTCATAATACGCACTGAGTAATCGATCAATATTTGCATCATCCAAAGTATGGCATCATCTATTATGTATCGAGATGACTCATTTATTATTAATATGTGCCACTATTTTTTTATCCAGATTCGCTTCACAACAACGAGCAATTCTAAATGGAAGATCTTTTTCTCATCATATGATAATATTGGGTATTTCTTTCTTTTCTATTGCCTCTGAATGATCCTGTACATAATCATCTTCTGGGAACTCTGAAGGGTGTTTAGCAATTTCACGAATATCTGGTTTGAGATTACTGGATCTTAAAACCTTACGAATCACAGAATTTGCGGTCACACTAAAATTTCCTACTTGTTCTAGTAAATTCATTCTATCATCAAGAGAATATATTCTATCATCTAAATGTCGTAAAATTGTCATGTCTTTATCCAAAGCAGACATTCCAGCACGTTCTAAATACCTATTGAGAATTTCTTTTCCTCGTTCAATATTTTCGTCTTTATTTTCTTTTTTGAGATAAGATTTAATATGATTTTTTGCTTTGAGTGTTTTTACAAAAGATATCCAAAAAGGATTCGGAGTTTTATTTTTGTCTGTTACAATTTCAACAATATCACCATTTCATAACTCTTTATCTAAAGGATATACAGAACCATTTACTTTTGCTAAAACAGTATGATTTCAGAGATCTGTATGAATATGATAGGCAAAATCTATCGGTGTAGAACCTCGTGGCAGATTTCGCGTATCCCCTGTTGGAGTGATTACAAAAATTCGATCCTTAAAAACATCTATTTTTAAGGAACTTATAAAGTCAGAATTCCCAACATTATCCGTTAATTCTTTTAATTCTCGAACCCAATCAATATCGGTTGCTATTTTACTTCCCTTTTCCTTGTATTCAAAATGAGCAGCCATTCCCAGTTCAGAATACTTTTTCATTTTTTTCGTTTTAATTTGAATCTCTGCTGGAAGTTTTCGATATTGTTTAATCAGTCAAATCACTGTTGTATGCAAACTCTGATACCCATTTGGTTTTGGAAGTGCGATATAATCCTTAATTTGTTTTGGTATAGGAGTCCATTTATTATGCACCATTCCCAGTACCCGGTAACACTCTGCAACATCTTTTACAATAATACGAATCCCATATATATCATATATATCACGAATATGATCATAGTTCTTTCGCTGCATTTTTAAAAATATCGAATAGACTGCTTTAACACGAAAATCAATTTTGTACTTAATTCATGATTCTTTTAACAGTGCATCAATCTCTCGTTTTGCATTTTTTTTAAATGCTATTCGTGATTCAGAAAAATCCTCCAATTGTGCAATAATAGTATCGTATTCTTTGGGATGAAGTATTTTAAAACATTCTTCATCTAGGGCATGTTTCAGTCCGTATAATCCTAATCGATCAGCAATGGGAGAATAAATATTGAGTGTTTCTAATGCAATTCGTTCACGCTTTTCTGGTTTAGGATGATGTTTGAGCGTTTCCATATTATGTAAACGGTCTGCGATTTTTATAAAAATCACCCTCAAATCTTCAGCCATAGCAACAAACATTTTTCTCAGACTTCATACCGTTCTATCTTCACCAACATATTTCACCTTTCATAATTTTTCCATCCCCGCACAGAGTGTAGCCACCTCGGTTCAAAATTCTTTTTCTATATCCTCATAGGTCACCGGAGTATCCTCAATAACATCATGCAACAAACATGCCTGAATAGTAGCAATATCTGGCTTGATATCAATCAATATTTTTGTAGCTGCCACTGGATGACTTAAATAAGCTTCTCATGAGAGTCTCATTTGTCATTCATGAGCTGATTTAGAAAATTCATATGCTTTACGAATCTCTGCATATATATACTCTGTATCAAGTCGTTTCATATACTTGAGCACTTGAGTAATAATCACATCTACCTGTCTATCAATTGCTGAATAATCGTACATACACGTGAGATAAATAATATTTATTATCAGTTTATGAATTTTTGGGCTTTTGTATAATCGAAATGATATTTTTTTTATTCTCAAATTCTCGATTTTCAATTATTTGAAATCAAGCAGTTTTAAAAATATGTTCAAGTTCATCCAGGGAAAAAGAATGATAGTATCTCTGATGCTGTCATATTTTGATCTGATAATCGCTACTTCAAAAGATATCCTCACTTCCCTCTACTCTACTTGAGCGATATTTATCATGATTGAATTCACTTTCAAGTGACCAGTTTGTCATATATATTTTTCATCATTCTGACAAAACATTATAGACTTGTTTCATGACATCTATTCTATCCTCTAGACTGGGAAGATGATGAAAAGAAGCAATAAAAAATACTATATCTGGCTGATATATATCAGCTATTTTTTCAGTAATATTACACATATTTCATAGCATAAAACTATGATCTGGATATATATTTTGCGCTTCTTTAAGTAATCATTCTGACAGATCATATCAGATATAATTTTTTGCTGATATTCATTTATCTTGTAATACTCATAAGAGTCGTCCATTTCCACAACCGATATCGAGGATGCGTTTTCAAGCTATATCCAGCTCATCTAAAAAATATGAGATCTCTTCCCATTTCATATTTTTTCGTGATCCTGAAAATGTCTTTGCAAAAGCATTATAATCAACCATATTATATTTATTTGTATTATCCCTCCCCCCTTATGTAAGGGGGAGGCTAGGAGGGGGTTAAAAAAAGGTTACATTTTTTCTGGAACTTCAATGGCCAGTAATTTTAGTCACTCGGAAAGTGTCGTATAAAAAGCCTGCGTAATCTGTAAACGAGATTGTTTCAGATTTTCATCTGTTTCTCATAGTATATTCACCTGAGTATAAAAACTACTAAATGCTTTGGTAATATCATAGAGGTAGGCACACAAAATATGTGGCATGTTTTTATCAGCGACTTCTTCCAAGATATCTGTATAATTTGCCAATAATTTTATTAATTCTTTTTCACTGGTTTCAAAAGAAATACCTGATAATTCTGAAATACTTGTTTCTGAGTTTTTAAAATCTGCTTTTACTAAAATATTTTTTGCTCGAACGGCTCCATACTGAATATATGGTCCACTATTCCCTTCAAAGGTCATAAATTCATCCCAATCAAACACAATATCTGTTTCGCGTGATTTTTTAAGATATCCATACTTAATTGCTCCGATTCCTATCATTCTTGAGAGTTCTTTCAGTTCATCCTCTGAGAAATCTGTTTTTTTAGTCAAAATCAGATCCCTCGCTCGTGATTCTGCTTCATCTAGTAATGCTTCAAGTCTGATAATTCTACCAGATCTCGTAGACATCGCTCCATCCTTGAGACTAATAAATCCATTATGTGCATGAATGAGTTCTACATTATCACACCATCCAGCTTGATGAGCTATGTGAAATGTTTGACGCAGGTGAAGTTGTTGACGCACATCTACGAAATACACTATCTTTTCAGGATTCCAGTTATCGCACCGGTATTTAATGGTCGCTAAGTCTGAAGCCAGATACCCATGTCATCCATCTCGTTTTTGTAGAATACATGAAGGAATTTTGAGTGCCTCATCAAATACGACTCCCACAGAGCTATCATCATTTTTTGTAGCAATATCTTTTTTCACTAATTCATCAACAATGGTACTCATCGAATGTTCTAAATCTGGATAATCTCACATCTTAGGAAGTCCAATTCATTCATAAAAACTCTCTCATATGTCATAGTCTGGTTGCACATTCAAACGATTCAGTTGAGCATTCATAGCATCAATAGAATGTCTGGTAAACTCTGACCAAAGCTCTATAGAATCATTATCTCCTGATGCGAGATATTTAAATTCTTTTCTAAATTCATCTTCTAAAGAAGCATCATTTTTTACAGCATCTGAAACCTGAACATAGAGTTCAAAAAGATGATCAACAGCATTTTGAGAGAGTTTATCAGCATCTCACCATTTTTTATACGCAGTAATGAGCTTTCCAAATATAATTCCCCAATCCCCTATATGACTATCTGAAATAACATTATAACCTAGTTTTTCATATACATTAATCAATACCTGTCATTGATTTGGTGTACACATATGACCAATATGAAGTGGCTTCCCTACATTTGCTCAAATATAATCAACAATAATAGTTTTATTTTTTGGAATAACATCCTTTGAAGTAGAAATTCTCTGAAGGGTATGAAGAAATACAATGTCTGATAAAAATATATTCAGATATGGTCCAGCAGCACTTGCTGAACTTATTTCTGGAATATTCGAACAAAATTCTACCATTTCCTCTGCTATCATCATCGGTGATTTTTTCAACTCTTTTGCTAGCACAAAACACCCAAATGCTATGTCTCCCATATTTTTTTGTGGTGGAGTATCGAGAATAATATTTTCAAGTGAGATATTATAATGTTGCTGAATGATATCATGGAGAATATTTTGAATGGTCTGTTTCATGACGAGATAACTTGTATTATAAGGGTATTATATAAGTCTATAATATAACGAAAAATCAATATTTTGCACAAGTTTTTTACAGGAAAGAATTCGCTCCTATTTGAAATATATAATTATTTCATAATATAGAGACATATAATAATACAAAAAATATAAAAATGCATCATATCATTAAACATCAACATGAATATCTCACAGATATCAGTGAATTAAAAAATACCACTATACATACGCAAATAACTGAGGGGATTAATACCCATAGCTTAGTCGTAGTATCATGAATGCAACACACTCAAAAAATAAATATCGTCAAAAGTCTATTAGTATTGAATGCATGCATTAAATCATGTTTTTATTATAATCATACACTCAATACAACAAACGAGATTAACTCTTGAAAAGACCTCAAAAATCTATTTTCTGGATATATAAACCTATACAAAAAACCAAAAATAGTAGTTTTAGAGAACATTAATAAACTTTCCTGAATAAAGGATTTTATATTATATGTATACAATGAATGATACAAAATCATCATTATATGAAACTCTTTTCAAATAGAATGAAAACCTGAAATAGAAATATTACCAGATATACATGATACATCTGATATATATGGATCACTTCATCATATACAAGATATAGTAGATAG
>CAZFWS010000021.1:0-9482 GCA_964522625.1 uncultured Candidatus Peribacteria bacterium
TTTTTCTGTTTGTTGTGATGTTATGGTGCCGAGAGCGAGATTTGAACTTGCGACACAGGGATTTTCAGTCCCCTGCTCTACCCCTGAGCTATCCCGGCATATTTTGTGTGCGGGAGTATTATATAAAAAAAATAGTATAATCAAATTTTTTTTATAATTTTGTTTATTTATATAGTTTACATGAATTGACTATATGTAAATTAAACTTTACACGAACTGTTTATATGTAAAGATTATTATAATAATCTTTACATATAAATTGACTTTTTTCTGTAAATAAATAGTTTATATTATATCTATATATAAATTTATAAATTATGTTTCAAGCAGATCTACCATACAATAATCTTCCTGTGTTACCGGGAGAATTTAACTTTGATAAAAAAGATTTTTTAAAATTGGCTATTAAAGCAAGTGAAGAAATAGCAAAATTAAATGGATTAGCTTATCTGGTACCAAATATAGAAATCTTAATTTCTCCACTTCTCATAAAGGAGTCTGTTGAATCATCTGCAATAGAAAATATAAATACAACTACTATAAAAGTACTACAACAAGAAGCTCTTTGAAAAAAATCTCTTACATGAGCTGAAAAAGAAGTTCTTCATTATCATGCAGCTATTTTAAAAGGTTTTCAACAGTTAAAAAAACAATGATGAATTGGGTATAACTTTTTAATAGAATTACAGAGTATTATTGAACCAAATAAAACCTGAGTAAGAAAATTACCATGAACGGTTATAGCAAATGGGCTGGGAGAAGTACTCTATACCCCACCATCATGAAAAGAAAATATTGATGTATTGCTGAAAAACCTAGAAGATTTTATCAATAATTTTGAAGATGATATAGATGCACTCATAAAAATGCCTGTGATCCATTATCAATTTGAGTCTATTCACCCTTTTTATGATGGGAATGGAAGAACATGAAGAATACTTAATGTATTATATTTGATACTTACAAAAAAATTAGATTATCCGATATTATTTCTCAGTGAGTATATTAATAAAACAAGATCTACCTACTATAATCTACTCAATCAAACTACAAAAACAGGAGACTATACGGAATTTATTGTTTATCTATTGGAATGAATTATCTCTCAAGCAAATATGACCAATAATAAAATTATAAAAATTAAAAACCTCATGAATGAGGTAGAAAAGAAGTTATCTCATTTAAAAATGGATAATTATAAATTGGTACATATTTTATTCTCACATCCATTTATTACTGTTTCTGACTTCACAGAAAAGATTGGTGTATCACGACAATCAGCTACTAAATATATCCGTGTGTTAGAGGAAAATAATGTAGTTTCATCATTAAAAGTGTGAAAAAATAAACTCATATATATACCAAAATTTACTCAACTTCTTGATTAAGAGATAAAAAATATACTATTAATTCACCGAAGAAGTATTTTCACCTCTTGCAAAAAACACAATACTCTATAAAATAGCTCTATATTCAATATTAATTACCAAAAATAATCAACTATGAAAGTACAAGTATGTACCGGAAAGATGTGTAGTGAGCGATTTAGTAGCTATATTATCGACCGACTAGAAAAAGACAAAGAATTTTTTAAAACAAAGAATCTGGAAGTAGAAGAGTGTATGTGTACTGGAAATTGTAAGAATTGACCAGCTGTACTCTTTAATGGGGAGTTACAACTGAGAACCAATCCTATTACAGCATCTGATATAGCCAGATGAAAAAAACAAGTTCAATCTATAGATACTAATCCTAAAAAAACAAAATAATGCTTCAAGTATATAATACTAAAACCAGAAAAAAAGAAGAATTTAAACCACTCAAACAAGATGTTGTAAAAGTATACTACTGTGGTCCAACAGTATATAATTATGCTCATATCGGAAATCTCCGAGCATATATCTTTGAAGATGTAGTAGTGAAATCACTCAGATTTCTTGGATATCCAGTTCAAAGTGTTATGAATATTACCGATGTGGATGATAAAACGATTCGTGATAGTATGACTGCTGGGATTCCACTGAAAGAATTCACCGAAAAATATACAGAAATATTTTTAAACGATATCAAAAAAATAGGTATTACTCCAGCAGATGAAATAGTACCAGTCACTACACTGATACCAGAAATGGTACGGATGATTCAAACTATGCTGAATAGATGAAATGCATATCTCGCAGAGGATGGGAGTATTTATTTTCGGGTATCTTCATTTAAAAAATATGGAAAACTGGCTCATCTAGATATCTCAGGTATGAAGGAATCAGTACGAATAGATAATGATGAATACGATAAAGATCAGGCCTGTGATTTTGTTCTCTGGAAAGCATATAAGACAGACGATGGGGATAATTTTTGGGAGGAAGAATTTAGTATCATTTCAGAGCAAAGCAAAGAAAAAGAAGTTATCACTATCAAATGACGACCAGGATGGCATATAGAATGTAGTGCTTGTAATATGAAATACTTTTGAGCACAAATAGATATTCATATGGGTGGAGAAGATCTTATATTTCCTCATCATCAGAACGAAATAGCGCAAACAGAAGCATGTACCAAAAAAGAATTCTGTAACTACTGGTTACACAATGGACATATTATGGTAGATGGAAAAAAGATGAGTAAATCACTCGGGAATTTCTATACTCTTGGGGATATAGAGAAAAAATTTTCAGATATCAGGCCAGATATACTCTATCGTTCTATCAGGCTTAGTTTTATAAATGGGAAACACCGTGATCAAGTAGATTTTAGTTTTGATAAACTCGAACAAGGTTTCAATACTATTAAAAAAATTGATGAAACTACGAAGCGACTTCAACGATATATTGATGCAGGGGAGTTCAAATATGAATGAATGAGAAAAGATTTTTCTATCCTTCTTCAGGAATACATTCAGACCTATATAGAAAAAATCGAAGATGATTTTAATATTCCCGAAGCACTTTCTATATTCTTTGGATTTCAGACGACTATTCATTCTGAGCTTGATACTGGAGATATATCACTCGATGAAGCCAATGCAATAATGGATTTATTAAAAACATTTCATCAAGTACTGGGAATTCTGAACTTTGATATACTTTCAGAAACATCTGATATCCCAGAAGAGATTCTCCAAAAATTGACAGATCGTAATACAGCAAAACAAGAAAAAGATTTTACGACAGCTGATAGCATCCGTGATGAACTCACAGAAGCATGATACAAGATTATTGATGAAAGAACTGGCTCTCGAATAGAGAGAATATAAATTTATATTATTATTTATATATTATGGAATATAGTGTAGTTATTTTAAAACCAGATGTTTTTATTTCTTTTGATAGAACTGAATCATATGATTTTTTAAAGAAGCCTCTTGGGAGTTCGGATGAATTTATAGCAGTGGTTCAAAAATATATTCGATGAATCTGATGTAGTATTATCGAAGAGAGAGAAGAAGTTTTGAGTCAATCATCCATTGAACTTCATTATAATGAACATAAAGATATTCCAGCCAAGTTTAGTTTCCTGAAATCATATATATGATCCGGACCATCTTATATAATGTTAGTGTGATGAGATAATGCTATTGTGCAGTGTCGACAACTCATTATGGATATTCGTGAAGAATATCTTGAAAATCCAAAAATAGCACGAAAGAATATGACACATGCTTCTGCAAATAGCTGAGATGCACAGAGAGAAATAGAAATTCATTTTAATCATATTATATAATATATTTACATCATTTTTTAACACATGAGCCCACAAACAATACTTATTATTATCCTGGTACTTTTTATATCAGAATTTGCACTGACAAAATTTTTAGGATATCTGAATACTAAAAATTGGAAAACAACACTGCCAAAAGAATTAAAAGAAATCTATGACGGCAAAAAATATAAAAAATCTATGGAATACGAACGAGTAAAATATCGTTTTAGTATGCTAACTTCAAGTGTATCTTTTATCGTTACTCTTGCGATTCTTGCTTTTGGTGGATTTGGATGGCTCGATACATTTGTAAGAGGTTTTGTTTCAAATGAAATTATACTCGCTCTCGTATTTTTCAATATTATTAATATAGCCCAAACTCTTATTGGTCTCCCATTTTCATATTATACTACTTTTGTAATAGAACATAAATTTGGATTTAATAAGATGACACGAGGTCTCTTTTTTATGGATGCAGTTAAATGATTTTTACTCTCTTCTATTATCGGTGGTATATTATTGTCACTCATTATTTGGGTATATATGGTTTCTGGAAGTTATTTTTGGATGATTACCTGGGCTATTATGACATTTTTTAGTGTATTTATGATGATGTTTTATAGTAGTATAATTGTTCCTATATTTAATAAGCAGACCCCACTTGAAAAAGGAAAACTCAGAACGGAGATAGAAAAATTTGCAAAAAAAGTATGATTCAAACTCGATAATATTTACGTGATAGATGGAAGTAAACGAAGTAGCAAGGCCAATGCATATTTCTCTGGATTTGGTCCAAAAAAACGAATTGTTCTCTATGATACCCTTATCAAAGATCTCGAAATACCAGAACTCGTTGGAGTACTCGCACATGAAATCGGTCATTATAAAAAGAAACATACGCTTCAAATGTTGGTATTTTCTATTGTTCAAACTGGTTTTATGCTCTATATTCTTGGTCTTACCCTTGCTATCGAACCGGTATCACTCGCACTTGGGGCAGAGCAGGGAAGTTTCCATATCTGAGTACTTGCTTTTGGACTCCTCTTTACTCCTATTTCTGTTGTTCTAGGTATTGTTTCATCAGTTTTATCAAGAAAAAATGAATATGAAGCCGATCATTATGCAAAAACTCATTTTGATGCAGAACAACTTGTGTCTGCTCTAATAAAACTTTCTCGAAATAATCTCAGCAATCTACAACCACATCCATGGTATGAATTTGTAAATTATTCTCATCCAACTGTATTGAAAAGAATTGAGGCATTGAGGAGTAAATAATTAGAAATATTCTTAATCACTTTTTTGCTCTCTATTCACAATTATGCTATACTAAATATATATTTATATTTGCTAGAGCATTTTTTTATGTTTCAGAGATTTAAGAACATTTTTATTGCTCATCCAGATACCACTCCGGAGAGTTTTTTGGATGATCCAAAATCATCAACAGGAAGAGCTATTTCGAATTTTATACATGCATTAGTGTTTATATTTATCTTGGTATTTTGTCTAGAAACAGTTGGAATAAATGATGTACTGTATCAACGAGAAATACTTATTTTTGATGCCTTTGTATCGGTTATATTTGGTACTGAATATTTTTATCGATTTTTTAAGGCTCGTTCTAAAGGAGCATTTTTAGTGAATCCACTCCGATTGATCGACTTATTATCATTTCTACCATTTTTTATTGGAGTATTTGCGGGTTCAAACGTATTGATTATTTTACGACTCTTTCGGATTTTTCGAGTACTGAGAATCGTGAAAAAAATCCCCCTCACAGCCGCATTTGTAACAGCAATTGCTGATTATAGAAACGAGTATAAAGCAGTTTTTCTCCTCTTTATAATTATCTTATTTCTCGGATCATCATCGGTATATTTTATGGAATATCAAGTGGATGGTACTAAATTTACATCTATTCCTATCACTCTTTGGTGGGGACTGGTTACCATGACTACCGTTGGTTTTGGTGATATGTATCCGATGACCAATATGTGAAAAATAGTCGGGAGTTCACTGGTACTTTTTGGACCACTGATGCTCGCACTCATATCTGCGGTTACGATTGCGGTATTTCAGGAAGCATCAAAAAATGAGGCTATTAAACATCCTGATGAAGCAACACTCCTTATCTGTCCTCGATGTAAATCAACCAGTCCGAAGGAAGCAAATTATTGTATGAATTGTGGAAAGGGGTTGTAGAAAAACCTCATAGTTTTCCCTTTACAAAAACAATAAAACCACTACACTGAGAGAAATATTATTTCTCTCTTTTTGTATGCCAAATAATTTCTATGTTACCACTCCGATTTACTATAGTAACGGAATTCCTCATATCTGACATGCCTACAGTTCACTCATAGCAGATACATGTGCTCGATATCATAAAATGCAGGGTTCCGCTGTAAAGTTCTCTACAGGGGTAGACGAAAACAGTCAAAAAATTGTTCAGGCAGCTGAAAAGGCATGAATCCCAACGATGGATTTTCTGGATACTATGGCTGATAAACACCAAGCCGTTTGGGATGGACTCGGTATCGAATATAGTGATTTTATACGAACCACTGAATCACGACATCATGAGTTTGTTCGAGAAGTACTGCAAAAATCATTTGATAATGGAGATATCTATCAATGAGAATACGAAGGAAAATACTGTGTTGGATGTGAGGCATTTAAAAAAGATGATGATTTAATAGAATCAGAGTGAAAAATGATCTGTCCAGACCATCTCACAGAACCAGATATTATTAAAGAAAAAAATTATTTCTTTAAACTTTCAAAGTACGAAGATAAACTGAAAAAACTTTATGCTGATCAACCAGATTTTGTGATGCCATCAGACCGATTTAATGAAGTAAAAGCATTTGTAGACAGATGACTTGAGGATTTTTCGATTAGCCGTGAAACCAATACTTTTGGTATAGCACTTCCATTTGATGAATCACAGGTGACCTATGTTTGGTATGATGCTCTGTTTAATTATATCACAGTATGCCAAGAAGAGGAGTCAAAGGCATTTTGGCCAGCGAGTCTGCATGTAGTTGGAAAAGATATTATTCGATTTCATGCGATCTATTGGCCTGCTATGCTGATGAGTGCGGGATATGAATTACCAAAAAATATTCTCACGACTGGTTTTTTTACGATTGATGGTCAAAAGATCAGTAAATCACTCGGAAATGCGATTGATCCAGTTGAGTTCTCGGAAGAGTATTCTAAAGAACTGTTATCACTGTATCTCCTTTCTAGTTTTCATATAGGACAGGATGGTGACTTTGATAGAGAGCAAGCCATTTTGACCTATAATGCAAAATTGGCAAACAATCTGTGAAACCTGGTCAATAGAGTAGTAGTACTCAGTTTAAAACTCGATCACCCCCTGTGAGCATGAATCGAAGATTTTATAGCAACCAGTTGGGAAGAATATGCAACTAAAATGTCAGAATTATTTCCAGAGTCATATCAGGTTATCACAGAAACTTATCGTTGATTCGAAGCTATAGAAACGTCTATGCAGAATTATCAACTGAAAGATGCTCTCGATACTATTTTTTCTCTGATTAGTGATCTGAATAAATTTGCAGACTCTGAAACTCCATGGTCACTCATTAAAACAGATCCGAAAAAAGCAGAAATCATTCTCTATATTATAGCACGAAGACTCGTCCTTATAGGAGTGACTCTCTATCCATTTTTTCCACAAAAAATGAGTGAAATGTTTACGAAATTCTGATTACATGAATATGGAGATATGCTAGAATCTGGGAAAAGAACCGAACTAGAATCTATGACCCCAGCATTTAATATTACAGAAAAATGATCTCCACTGTTTCAACGAATCGAAACAAAATAATTAATTTTTAAATAAAATATAATATGATACACATTGTATACGGAAATAACTGCCCATACTGTAGTATGGCAAAACAACTCTTAGAAAATCAAGATATAGAATATACCGGTATTGATGTTACTACAGATCAAGAAAAACGTATGGAGTACGCAAAAATGAGTGGTATGATGACGATTCCTCAAATATTTTCAGGAACTCCTAGTAGTGATACTGTTATTGGTGGGTATACAGACCTTCAAAAACTTCATGATGAAGGAAAACTTCTTGATATGATTCAATAAAAAATAATAATTATGAAAAAAATCAGAAAATGCGTCATTCCTGCAGCAGGTATGTGAACCAGATTCCTCCCAGCTACGAAAGCACTCCCAAAAGAAATGTTCCCGATAGTCGATAAACCAGTTATGCAATATTTGGTTGAAGAAGCTATTTCAGCATGATGTGAAGATATTATTATTGTGACAGGACGAAGTAAACGAGCGATTGAAGATCATTTTGATTCTAATCCAGAGCTGGAACATCGTTTAGATGATAGTGGTAAGTTTGATTATCTTAAAAAGGTTCAATCTGTTTCTGAAAATGTAAATATTGTATATGTACGTCAACCCTATCCAAAATGAGATGGAGATGCAATACTGAGAACAAAAAATTTGATCTGAGATGAACCATTTTTAGTTCTTTTTTGAGATGATATTATTGATAATGATATTTCTGCTGCGAGCCAATTGATCACAGAGTATGAACAAAAACAATCTCCGATTATTGCAACTATGTCAGTACAGCCATCAGAAGTATCTCAGTATGGTATTATTGAGTGAAAAACAGAAGGAAATATAACACGAGTGAATAGGTTTTTAGAAAAACCATCTCCACAGCAAACCGATTCTACGACTGCAGTTATTGGAAAATATGTCCTCACTCCAGAAATATTTACGCATTTGGAACAAGCAGAATCCAGTGTATGAGATGGAGAAATTCGTTTAGCAGATGCATTTATCAGTATGCAACAAATATCAGATATATACGGGCTTACTATTCAGTGAGATAGATATGATACTGGGAATAAAGTTGGGTATCTGAAAGCATCTATTGCCTACGCACTGAAACGAGATGATATGCGTGATGAAGTATTAAACTATATAAAAACACTCTAAAAGAATGACAAAAATAGTCACCATTGGATGATGAAATGGTCAATCAAATTTACTTGATGGACTTTTCCAGTATGCCGATAAAAATATAGACATATCTTCTATTGTTTCCATGAGTGATGATGGTCGAACGACCGGGAGGCTTATGAATCTTTTCGCAGAGCATTTATGAATCCATCTTCCTCCACCAGGTGATTTAAGACGATGTTTATTTCAAATGTCTGCGAGCCCTGAGAGAAATTTATTTAAAAAATACTTTGAAACGATCCTGGAAACAGATCATAATATATCTGATATGAGTATAGTAGATTACTTTACAGTACTCTGAGCGGATCAAAAAATAATAGAAAAATTTTCTCCCTATAGTGATGATACTATTCCTATTGATGCCCCTATACATGGACTTAAGGTATGAAACCTACTGATGGCGAATCTGTATTATAATTCAGAAAAAAATTATGATACGATGATGCAAATTATGCACGATATACTAGAGGTTCGGGCCAATATTATTCCAGTGACAACATCAAAAGCAAATATACGAGCTATTTTATGAAATGGTCAGATTATAGAAACACAGGACCATATTAGTAACGTCTCATCATATAGTTCTGGTATTGCAGATCTAGAACTCATGGACTGTTCTACAGATGCTCTGCATCATGCGACAGTGGCCACTACTCTTTCAGAGACAGATTATATCATTATTGGTCCAGGGGATCTGTTTACTTCGATTATTTCGAATTTTATTATTGGATGAGTATTAGAAG